>NZ_QUGU01000006.1:0-235118 GCF_003479185.1 Blautia sp. AF17-9LB | reverse complement strand
GGTTGAACCGCCAGGTTCACGGCCGGGTAGCCAAGTCGGGAAGGGATAAACGCTGAAGGCATCTAAGCGTGAAGCCCCCCTCAAGATGAGATATCCCATTCGAAAGAAGTAAGACCCCTTGAAGACGACGAGGTAGATAGGGCAGAGGTGGAAGTGCCGTAAGGCATGGAGCTGACTGTTACTAATCGGTCGAGGGCTTGACCTGAATGGTTGTGTTCACAGAAATGGAATGATAGATGTAAAGTGTATGCGGTTTTGAAGGTATATCAAATATCTTCAATTAAATAATCCTCGATAGCTCAATGGTAGAGCATTCGGCTGTTAACCGAAGGGTTGTTGGTTCGAGCCCAACTCGGGGAGTGAATGCGACCTGTAAGAGTTTCTTACAGGTCAGTTCTTTCAAAAAGTAAATATGGCTCCGTGGTCAAGCGGTTAAGACATCGCCCTTTCACGGCGGTAACACGGGTTCGATTCCCGTCGGAGTCACTGAATATAAAATATTTGTTATGTATGCCGATGTGGCTCAATTGGCAGAGCAGCTGATTTGTAATCAGCAGGTTATCGGTTCGAGTCCGATCATCGGCTCTTTGGACCTTTAGCTCAGTTGGTTAGAGCAACCGGCTCATAACCGGTCGGTCCCGGGTTCGAGTCCCTGAAGGTCCACTTTAGTTCCATATTTTATATTCTGTATATGTCTGGCCCGGTGGCTCAGCTGGTTAGAGCGCCGCCCTGTCACGGCGGAGGTCGTCGGTTCGATCCCGATCCGGGTCGCTTTAAAAAGTCTGCGGAAGCAGGCTTTTTTCGTGTATAAAATTTTTTCCAGCTATAAAAGATGCCGTATTCCAGACATAGAAAAAAGTCTGAAAGACGGCATCTTGCTTAACAGATAAATTAACGGATAAAGTTTGTGCCGACGCGCGGTTCCTTTTCCGGAAGACCAAAGGATTCTTTTCCGAGCTGGATGCTCTTCATCAGAAAACTCATATTCCGTGCAAGGGTACGCATGATCTGCAGGCCTTCGAGATCTTGCTGTGCCTCGTCCGCATTATTTCCATGGATACTGTTCCAATACTGGCCGGAAGCAACCGGCATGCCGGAGATGGTGAAGTATTTGTTCAGCTCATCAAAGGTAGCGGAAAGACCGCCGCGGCGTGCAGAGACAACCGAAGCGCCGACTTTCATGGTCTTGTCAAAGTGTGTGCTGTAGAACAGCCGGTCAAGAAAAGCAATAAGTGTTGCATTTGCAGATGCATAATAAACCGGACTTCCGACAACAAGGCCGTCAGCCTCTTCAAATTTCGGAGCAACCTCATTTACCATATCGGAAAAAGCACATTTTCCGAGCTTGGAACAGGCACCGCAGGCAACACAGCCGCGGATATCTTTATTTCCGATATGTACGATTTCCGCCTCAATACCGTTTTCTGTAAAGACTTTTTCCATTTCGTGCAGGGCAGTATAAGTGCTGCCTTTTGCGTGAGGACTTCCGTTGATTAATAATACTTTCATTTGATGGTACCTCTCTTTCGTAATTTCCTTTATTATAACACCGGAAAAGATGCAAATAAAGACGCTTTTTTGGGCAAAAACTGATCTTAACAGAAATAGCTGCTGGACGGTATAATACAATCAGCAAAGAAGGCAAAACTTGCAATGGGAGGTTACCAAATGAAGATAGAGAGAATTCTGATTGAAGATCAGATGGCACCGATCGGGCTGGATGAGAAAAAACCGGCATTTTCCTGGCTGCTGACGGCAGAAGAAGGAGAACAGAATCTGATGCAGAGCGCATGCCGGATCGTTGTGCACATCGGAGAAGATACTGTGTGGGACAGCGGAAAAATGGAAACCGGCGTATCAACAGGGATTGGTTATGAAGGAGAAGCACTGCAGCCCTGTACCAAATATGAGGTAAAAGCAGAGGTGTGGGATAACCACGGCGGAAAAGCAGAAGCAGAAAGTTCCTTCGAGACAGGCCTTATGGATTCTTTGTATGCAGCATGGGAGGGAGCTGAGTGGATCGGCGCACCGCATGCGACGGTATGCGCGGAAAACCGCGGTGTTTTTACGATCGAGAGTGAATTTCGGATGGAAGGCGGGAAGGGAGAAGCGGGTATCGTCTTTGGAGCCAATGACTTCCGTCTGAACGATCATACGAAAAATGAGCTTGGCATGGAAGGGGAGAACTATATCCGTTATGCTGTGTGCCTTGAGGATGGAGATGCACGCCTCGAAATTTACCGCGTGGGCTATGCGCCGGAGGATACAGCGGAAAAACCGTTTGCCGTTACGAAACTGGTCAACTGGAAAGAGAAAACACAGGAAATCCTGACACCAGAGAATGCCGATGCCTTTCATAAGCTGACCGTAGAGGTTGACGGCAATGTGGCATACGCCTATGTCGACGGCATCCTCGTGGATGCCATTGAAGAGCATGGATTTTTTGGAACGAAAGTATCAGGCCGCCAGCTGAATCCGAGAGGAAATAACGATGTGCTGCCGTATCCGAGACTGAATGAGATCGGATTTTATGCAGGAAAAGGGACGACAGGATATTTTAAGAATCTGACCGTAAGAAACGTAAGAAAACCATCCGCGGAAATTGTTCGTGAGACGCCGGAAGGACGGCTGGATGGGGGAAAAAGTATCTTTGCGGATCAGATTCCGGTGGAAAACGGATACTTTAAAGTAGAAGACAGCCAGATTACGGCAGATCCGTCCCATCATTCAATTCCAATGCTGCGGTCGTGTATTTCCTGCCAGAAAGAGAAAAAACTGGTATCGGCACGCCTTTATATTACTGCGCGCGGTATCTACGACTGCCGGATCAACGGACAGGAGATCACGGAAGATCTGCTGCGTCCGGGTCTGACACAGTATGACCACAGAATGAACTATCAGACATACGATATCACAGGGCTGATGAAACCGGGCCGAAACGGAATCGGCGTGACGCTGGCATCGGGCTGGTGGAGCGAGGCACAGACCTTTGTGGTGAAGAACTTCAATTACTTTGGAGACAAGGAGAGTCTGCTTGCCAAGGTTGTCATGAAGTACGAGGACGGCAGCCGCGAGGTCTTTGGAACAAATACCGAGGATTGGAAGTATTTCGGAGAAGGTCCTTACCTGTTTTCCAGCTACTTTGCCGGAGAGCAGTACGATGCGCGCCGGGCAGAGGTTTACGAAACTTATTCTCTGCCGGAGTTTGATGACAGCACCTGGGAAAAGCCAGTTGTTGTGGATACCGTCATGATCGAAGAGTTCTGCACGATGCCGGGCTTTGGACGGTCCTGGCCGGCGGTTCATGAGCAGAAGCCGGAATATATCGGTGAGTACGATGCGCCGGTGCGGATTGTGGACCGGAGAACGGCAAAGACGAGAAAAGAGCTGTTCCCGGGTGTGTATCTCTACGATCTGGAACAGGAGATGGCCGGTGTACCGCGGATTACACTGCATGAGAAGGCGGGCACAAAGATCATCATCCGCTATGCGGAGGTGCTTTATCCGGATCTGCCGGAGTATGCTGGAAAAGAAGGCACGATGATGCTGGAAAATTACCGGGATGCGACGAGTACGGATGTTTATATCTGCCGCGGCGGGGAAGAGGTGTTCCAGCCGAAGTTTACCTTCCACGGCTACCGCTATATTGAGATCAGCGGTGTGGAGCATGCGCCGGAGCTGGAAGAAGTAGAGAGTCTTCAGTATTCTTCTGTGACGGAATTCCATGGAAGCCTTACGAGTAGCCATAAACTGCTGAACCGGTTTGCCGAGAATGTTTCCTGGTCACAGAAATGCAACTTTATCAACATTCCGACCGACTGCCCGCAGAGAAATGAGCGCATGGGCTGGGCGGGCGATACGCATATTTTCTGCCATACGGCGCTCAACAACAGCAGCCTGAAGAAATTCTATGAGCGGAACCTGCAGGCGATGCGTGATCTGCAGACACCGGAAGGCCAGTACCCGGAGATTGCACCGGTGGGCGGCGGATTCGGCGGCATTACGTATGAGTGTGCGAGTATTTTTATGGCGTGGGAACTGTATGGGCAGTATGGGGATATCCGCACACTGGAGAAATTTTATCCTGGCATGCAGAAATATATGGACTATATGAAGGATAAGGGTCTGCCGGGAACGAAGGTAAATCCGGCGATCGGACCGCTTGGCGACTGGCTGGCACCGGAAGAGACGGATCTGCTGCTTTTATGGAATGCATTCTATTATAAAGAAGCCGATCTGATGAGCCGGATTGCCGGTGCGCTCGGAAGAACAGAGGAGCAGCATCAGTATGAGGCGCTTGCTGCGAAGGTGAAGAAATTCTGGAATGAGACATTTGTACTTCCGGATTCCGGAAAGACCTGCAATGCGGACGGAACGCTGTGTGATACGCAGTGCTCGTATGCAATTGCACTGTCTTATGGTGTGGCAGAAGACAGAAAGAGAATAGGAGAGCATCTGATCCGAAAGACGAGAGCGATCGGCTATACGGTCGGAACGGGATTCTTTGGAACGGGTATTCTGAACCAGATGCTGACCGAGCAGGGCGCTGTGGGGGATGCCTGGAAGATGATGCTGCAGACGGCATTCCCGTCGTGGCTGTATCCGGTGACCCAGGGAGCGACGACGATCTGGGAGCACTGGGATTCCTACACGAAGGAAAAAGGCTTCGGCGGACAGAATGCGATGAACTCGTTCAATCATTATTCTCTCGGAAGCGTTCTTTCCTGGCTGTATCACACGGGACTTGGTATCCAGAGAGACGAGACAAAACCGGGTTATCAGCACATTCTGCTGAAACCGCAGCCGGGCCCGCTCGAGTTTATGAAAGGTTCCGTAGACAGCCCGTACGGCGTGATTTCTGCCGGATGGGAGCGGAAAGGTGGCAAAATAGAGTATCAGGTTACGATTCCGGTCAATACAACGGCAACCCTGTTTAAAAACACGGAGGATCCGGCGGATACCGTGGAACTGGGAAGCGGAACGTATACTTTTATGCTGTAAAAAGAAAACCCGAAAGGCTCCGGCAAAGAAATGGGAGACTTTCGGGCGGAAAGAGAAACGCTGTCGGAGAGAAGAGAACTCCGGCAGCGTTTTCTTTGTCATGTTTATTTTTCGGCAGTCATGTGCAGATGACGTTTGATCGCTTCAAAGCTTTCCTGGCTGATGACATGCTCGATGCGGCAGGCATCTTCCGTGGCGGTCTGCTCATCAACACCAAGGCTCATCAGGCCGCGGGAGAGGAGCTGGTGGCGCTCATAGATCATCTCTGCGATCGCGCGTCCGCTGTCGGTCAGGTAGATGTAGCCTTCCGGCGTTACGCGGATCTGCTCTTTTTCTCTTAAGTTTTTCATGGCAACGCTGACACTTGATTTTTTAAAGCCAAGTTCTTCTGCAATATCAACACCGCGTACAACGGGTTTTTTCTGACTTAAGACTAAAATGGTTTCCAAATAATTTTCTGCGGATTCGTTCGTTTTCAGCAAGATGTTCACCTCGTTTTTCTAAATAGCTGAAGATTCATAAATATATATACATATAGAATAGCATATTTTTCGGAATAGGGCAATGATGGTTTTTGATGGTTTTTCTTAATTTCAGAAAAGTTGTAAGATTTCAGAAAAAAAAGACAATGAGGATAGAAGAAGAAAAGCAAGATAAAAGATGACAGGGGGCAAAAAGAGAGGTAAAATAGGAAAAAACAATGAAATTTAGATGGAGGTTAGAACATACCATGGAACAGGTGATAAAGAAAAGACTGCAGCAGGTGATGGATGCGTCTGTTGCAAAAAGAGAGACACCGGGCTGTCTTCTGATGGTGATCAAAGACGGAGAGGAGCAGGTTTATCTGGAGAGCGGATATGCGGATATCGAAGCGAAAAAGCCGGTTTCCCGCGATAATATTTTCCGTCTCTACTCCATGAGCAAGCCGATTACCGCGACGGCCATGATGATTCTGGTAGAGCGCGGAATCGTCGATCTGGCGGATCCGGTCAGCAAGTATCTGCCGGGCTTCCGGAACCCGGTTGTATGTACAGCGGATGGGAAGATAGAAAAAGCGGAGCGGGAGATCCTTCTGGAGGATATTATGAATATGACATCCGGGCTGACGTACGGCGGAACGGATGAGACGGGACGGCAGACCGATGCACTTTTTCAGGAGGTGATCCACGGACTTAAGGAAGAAAACGGCGGAACGATCAGTACAGTAGAATTTGCAAACCGTCTTGGAAAAGTCCCGCTTCTGTATCAGCCGGGCCAGTCCTGGAGTTATGGAACGTCGGCGGATGTCGTAGGTGCGGTGATTGAGGTGGCAAGCGGCATGCGCTTTGGGGATTTTCTGAAAAAAGAAATTTTCGAGCCGCTCGGCATGAACGATACCGATTTCTGGGTTCCGGAAGAAAAGCAGGATCGTCTGGCGAAGGTGTATGACTGCAGGGAGGGACAGCCGTCCGTCCGTTATCTGGACAATAACCTTGGCATTCAGAACGATATGGCGTACCGCCCGGCATATGAGGCAGGCGGAGCAGGCCTTGCATCTACCATCGACGATTATGCGAAATTTACGCAGATGCTGCTGAACGGCGGCACCTACAACGGTGTACAGATTCTCCGTCCGGCGACGGTAAAATTTCTGGGAGGCCACACATTAAGCGCGGTACAGCAGGCAGGCTTTGATAACTGGATCGGTCTGGAAGGATTTTCCTACGGAAATCTGATGCGTGTTCTGGTAGATCCGACGCGTGCGGTAACGCTGGGAAGCAAGGGTGAGTTCGGCTGGGACGGCTGGCTTGGATGCTACATGGAAGTCGTGCCGGAGCAGAATATGACATTTCTGATGATGACCCAGAAAAAAGATGCCGGAACGTACACCCTGTCCCGGAAGATCCGAAATATTATTTTCAGCGAATAACTTTTCATGAGAGTGATTCTCAAGTAAGGCCTTCCGGCCCGTCAGATCAGACGAAAAAAGTGCCGGAAAAGAAACAACTTAACGAATCAGACGGAACATATGAGCAAATTGCTGTAAAACTACGTCGAATTTTGTCTAAAACGGATATTTGCAGTGAGACAGATGTATGCTATTTTAGTGTCAGTCGAAAATGAAGGCGATTTCACTACTACTTTCAGAAAAAACAGCAAAAAAGGAATATCGTGTAAGCTTTTGACCGATTTTGAAGGAAATAAAAGAAAGAATTCAAAATCATGAAAAAAAGACCAAAAAGCAGAAAGGATGCAGAAAATATGATTTCGTTACCGTTAAAGTTTGATGAAGTAGAGAGTGTAGAAGAATTTGTAAATATGGTGAAACGCCTGGATTACGACGTTGACGTAAAAATAGGACAATGCGTCTTTGATGCGAAATCCCTGATGAGTGTCCTGATGATCGCCGGAAACCCGGATGCGGTTGTGGAAGCCCATACGAACGATATCGAAGCATTTAAAAAGAAATTTAAGGATTACCTTCAGTAAGAAAAAAAGTCGGAAAGGCACTGTGTGTAAGATGCATGGTGTCTTTTTTGATGCACGAAAAAGCGGGTGAAGTATCTTGCCGGGGAGACGTGTGCATGGTAAAATAAAGTCTATTGGGATGGAAATAAGAGAATCAAAAGAACGGGCTGATGTAGAAGAAGTTTTTCGTAAAAAAGGAGGTACAAAGTGGAAGAAGAGAAACTGGAAAGAAGCATCAGAAAATCAGAGATTCCCGGACTTACGAGGGAAGAGGAGGAAGCACAGCTTGCGAAGGTGATCGGGATTGCCGAGCAGAATCTGGAACAGGCGAAGGCGGATATCCGGTTGGCGAATGAGGATCTGGCGGATCTGATGGAGACGTACGACGCAAAAGAGGCGGAAGGCCTGGCGCTCTGGAACAACGCGACGGCGAAGCTGAATGCGTACCAGCACGGCATGGCGCGGCTGGAAAAAGCGAGAAAGAAGCCGTATTTCGGGCGGATTGATTTTCAGGATCCGCGGCTTTCGTTTTTAGAGTCCTATTACATCGGGCGCGTCGGCATTTCCGATGAGAAGGCGGAACCGGTTGTGCTGGACTGGCGGGCGCCGATTTCTTCCGTCTATTATGAGAACAGCACCGGGCCGTGCAGCTATACGGTGAGTTCAGAGGGTACTTTTTCGATTGATCTGAAAAGAAAGCGGACGTATGAGATTGAAAATGACCATCTGAAAGACTTTTTTGATTCCGATGTGGTAGCGAACGATGAGCTGCTGACAAAGTATCTGGCGAAGAACAAAAAAGCGGTGCTCGGTGAGATCATTGCGACGATCCAGCAGGAGCAGAACCTCATTATCCGCAGATCCCCGAAGACGAATCTGATCGTACAGGGCGTGGCTGGCTCCGGAAAGACGACGGTGGCGATGCACCGGATTTCGTACATCCTCTATAATTACGAGGAGGACTTCCGGCCGGAGGATTTCTATATCATTGGAAGCAACCGCATTCTGCTGAACTACATTACCAGCGTTCTGCCGGAACTCGATGTGTACGGCATCCGTCAGATGACGATGGAGCAGCTTTTCATCCGGCTTCTGTATGAGGACTGGGACGAAGAAAAGTACATGGTACACACCATCGACCGCGCGGATGAGAAAAACAGCATAAAGGGCGGAAGCGGCTGGTTTTTCGATCTGGAAAATTTCTGCCGTACGTACGAGGCAGAGCAGATTCCGCGGGAGCCGGTGCGGCTGGAAAAAACGGGAACATTGCTTCTGGACGCCGAGTATATTGATAACTATTGCAGGGAGCAGTCCACACTTTCCATGGAAGGAAAGATGTGCATGCTGAACGAGATCCTGCTGGCAAAATTTGAGAATGAGGTTTCGGGAAAAGAAGTGACGTTTCCGGCGCGCGAAAAAAAGGCGCTGAAGCGGAAATACGAGAAATATTTTGGAGATGGAAAATGGCGGGGATCCATTTTTGATCTCTATTTACAGTTTCTGGAGCAGCAGGCGGAGAAAGGAAAAGCGGTGGAAGTGCCGGAAAACTCCTTTGATGTCTATGATCTGGCGGCGCTGGCATACCTCTATAAGCGGATCAAGGAAAACGATCCCGTGCGCGAGGCGAGCCATGTGGTCATCGACGAGGCGCAGGATTTCGGGATGATGGCGTACCAGGTGCTTCATTACTGTCTGCGTGACTGTACGTATACCATTATGGGAGATACGTCGCAGAATATCCATTTTTCCTACGGCCTGAACGACTGGGAGGAGTTGAAAAAGCTGATTCTGACCGGCACGTACGATGCGTTCGGCGTTCTGCGGAAGAGTTACCGGAATACGGTGGAGATCTCCGATTTTGCAAACGAGATTCTGCGGCATGGGGACTTTGCGATCTATCCGGTGGAGCCGGTGCTGCGGCATGGAACGGCGGTGCGGAAAGAAGCATTTGACGATGAAGCGGCGCTGCTCGCCGCGGGTGTTCAGACAATCAAGACATGGCAGGCGCAGGGATATGAGACGATTGCCGTTGTATGCCGGGATGAGGCAGAAGCGGCGGATACGGCGCGGAAGCTGAAACAATACGTGCCGGTTGTGGAGGAGGATCTCGAGACGGCAGAGTTCGGCGAGGGCGTGATGGTGCTCCCGGTGGCATATACGAAAGGTCTTGAGTTCGATGCGGTGCTGCTTCTTGATCCGACGGAAGAAAAATATCCTGAAAATGACGGGCAGGTGAAGCTGCTTTACGTGGCGGCGACGCGGGCACTGCATGAGCTGGCGGTGCTGTATACAGGAGAACTGACGGGAATCCTTGCCAAAGAAGCGCCGAAGGGCCGTCACAATCAGGAATTTGCCATGGAGACGCTGACGAAGGCGAAAGAGTATGAGAAGGTTTCGCTGACGCAGAAGGAGGCGCGTGAGGAGAACCGCGCGATCGGCATTCAGGAGATGGACGAGCGGAACAGCCATGGACCGAAACGGATTGTGATCAAGCCGGAGCAGAGGCCGGGAATGGCGCTTGGAAATACAAGCACGACCGGAACAGCGGTGATGGCAAAAGGCAGTACGGCAACGCGGAGGGCTGCGGCAGAAACGGGAGAAGAAATTGCCGCAAAGACAATGCAGCAGCGTGCACCGGAAGGGGTGTCATCTATTTTTGCTGGTGCGGCTTATCATGGAAAGGCAGGCGGCAAAGCGCCGGGAAGCAGACGGAGTGCAGGAACACAGGCAGGAATGCAATATGGAACGGGCACGGCCGGAGTGCAGAGTGCAAAAAGACCAGGCGGAGCAGGTATGGTACCAGGAGAAGCCGAGAAGACGGAGCGCCTGAATACCTCACCTTACGCTTTCGGTGCAATCCCGGAAAACGAGCTGCTGCGCATCAAGGGCCATTCGAAGATCAAGTGTGCGGTGAAATGGGCGAAGAAAGGAAAATCGGCGGTTGAGATTGCCAGCATGTACGGCATCTTACGCATCACCCCGATCACGCCAGAGGTGATCCGCATCAGTTTCGTAAAGGGTGTGACCGCAAAAGTGCAGGACACGTACTGGAAGCCGAAGGCAGATACCGCGTTTCCGTGGAGTGCGAAAGAATCGAAGACGGCGGTTCTGGTCGAGACGGAAAAGCTGCGCGTCATGGTAGAAAAAAAGGACGGCGCGGTGCAGTTCCTGACGCCGGACAACAAACCAATCCTTTCCGAGAAGCGTGACGAGCCGCGCATGATCGACGGCGGCATGACATGGACGTTCTTCGACTGGAGCGGTTCCGAAAAGCTGAAAGCAAAAGGCATTCTTTCGACCGAGTGGCTGGATCTGACCGCGAAGGCGCGCTACGTCTCTTTTGGCGGAAAGCAGGCGCGGATGCCGCTGTTTGTTTCGAACCGCGGCTACGGCATTGCGGCCGCCGCGTCCCGGACGGCACTGCTGTGCAATGTACGGACGTTTGGAACGTATCTTCACACCGCAGGGGACGGACAGATTGATTATTACTTCATTCTCGGAAAAGACCGGGAGGAAATTGTAAAACAGTATAAAGAGCTATAAAAGGAGCAGACATTTTATGAAAACTCTGGTAATTGCAGAAAAACCATCCGTGGCACGCGACATTGCGCGCGTACTGGGGTGCAGCAAAAAAGAAAACGGAGCGCTGGAGGGAAACAAGTATATCGTTACCTGGGCGCTCGGCCATCTGGTGACGTTAAAAGATCCGGAAGACTATGACAAAAAGTATAAGGAATGGAATATGGCAGTTCTGCCGATGATGCCGGAAAAACTGCAGATCAAGGTCATTCCGCAGACGGGAAAACAGTACCATGCGGTGACGACACAGCTTGCGCGGAAGGATGTGAATGAGATTGTCATTGCAACCGATGCCGGACGCGAGGGTGAGCTGGTGGCGCGGTGGATTCTCGACAAAGCACATAACCAGAAGCCGTGTAAGCGTCTCTGGATTTCCTCTGTGACGGACAAGGCGATCCGTGAGGGTTTTGCCAATCTGAAGGATGCGAAAGAGTACGACAATCTCTACCGCGCTGCCGTTTCCCGTGCCGAGGCGGACTGGCTCGTCGGCATCAATGCGACGCGGGCGCTGACCTGTAAATACAATGCACAGCTTTCCTGCGGCCGTGTGCAGACGCCGACACTTGCCATGATCGCACAGCGCGAGCAGGAAATCCGTGAATTTGTCCCGAAACCGTATTACACGGTGACGGCCGCGGCGGGCGGTGTGGTCTACACCTGGAAAGATGAAAAATCGGGCGGCACAAGAATCTCCGATCCGGAAAAGGCAAAGCAGATCGCAGAGAATGCAAAACGGTATCCGCTTGTCTTACAGAACGTAGAAAAGAAGAAAAAGCAGAAAGAAGCGCCATTGCTCTACGATCTGACGGAGCTGCAGCGCGATGCGAGCGCACGGTTCGGCTATTCGGCAAAACAGACGCTGAATCTGATGCAGAGCCTCTATGAGACCCATAAAGTCCTTACGTATCCGCGGACAGATTCACGGTATCTGACGAAAGATATTGTGCCGACGTTAAAAGAGCGGCTGGATGCGGTCAGCATCGGCCCGTACAAAGCACTGGCCCAGCAGGCGAAGCGCAGTCCGCTGAACGGAAAGCTCTCATTTGTCAATGATGCGAAGGTTTCCGATCACCATGCCATTATCCCGACGGAGCAGTACGTGCAGTTATCCGCACTCTCGAACGAGGAGCGCCGCATTTATGATCTTGTTGTGCGCCGTTTTCTTGCGGTACTGCTGCCGCCGTGTGTATATGAAGAGACGGTGATCCAGGCTTCCATCGAAAAGGAATGGTTTACTGCGCGCGGAAAGCGCATGGTCGAGAAAGGCTGGCAGGAGGCGTACGAGGATAACCGGTACGACGAAGAGGATGAGGCGAAAGAAGAGGTGCGGGAGCAGAATCTGCCGCTTCTGGAGGCAGGCATGAAGATCGGGCAGCCGAAGATCAGTCTCCGCGAAGGAAAGACAAAACCTCCGGCACGCTTCACGGAAGGCACGCTGCTCTCCGCGATGGAAAATCCGGTCCGCTACATGGAAAACCGCGACAGCAGCCTGGTAAAAACGATCGGTGAGGCGGGCGGCCTTGGAACGGTTGCGACCCGTGCGGATATCATCGAGAAGCTGTTCCGCAGCTTTCTGCTGGAGAAAAAAGGCAATGAGATCTATCTGACCTCGAAAGCACGCCAGCTTCTGAAGCTGGTTCCGGCGGATTTGAAAAAGCCGGAGCTGACGGCAAGCTGGGAGATGCAGTTAAACGACATTGCAAAGGGAAAGAAGCGGCGCGATGTGTTTATGAAGGAGATCCGCAGCTACACGGTGGAACTGATCGATGAGATCAAGACGGAAGAGGGAACGTTCCGCCACGACAACCTGACGAACAAGAAGTGCCCGAACTGCGGAAAACGGCTGCTTGCGGTGAATGGAAAGAACGCAAAACTGCTCGTCTGCCAGGACAGAGAGTGCGGCTACCGCGAGACGGTTTCCCGCACGACGAATGCGAGATGCCCGGTCTGCCATAAGCGCATGGAGATGATCGGAAAGGGCGAGGATGCGACGTTTGTCTGCACCTGCGGCCACAAAGAGCGCATGACAAAATTCCAAGAGCGCCGCAAAAAAGAGGGCGGCGGCGTGACGAAGCGCGATGTGGCAGCTTATATGAAGAAACAGAAAAAAGAGGCAGAAGAGCCGGTGAACAATGCGTTTGCCGCGGCATTAAAAGGAATTAAATTATAAAAAAGGGAGCGAGTTCTGCCGAAAATCAAAAAACGGCGGAACCCGCTTTTTTTGTTAAAATCGTTGAGGAAAAGGTCAAAAAAAGTGATTGTTTTATGCAGAGTTATGCCGTAAAATAGAAACAAATGATATAAGAAACAGGAAAATTCTGAAAATAACAACAGGGAGGTTTTTCAATGAAACAGACAGATTTGGAAAAGCTGCTGGCGGATATGTCGCTGAAAGAGAAAGTAGATCAGATGCTTCAGTTAAGCGGAGCATTTTACCTCGGGGATGAAAACAGCGTCCTGACCGGCCCGGCAAATGACATGGGAATCGGAAAAGAGGACCTGGAGATGGCCGGTTCCATTCTCGGTGCAGCCGGTGCCGATACGATGAAAAAACTGCAGGATGACTACATGGCAAAACAGCCGCATCACATCCCGATGCTGTTCATGATGGATGTCATTCACGGCATGAAGACCATTTTCCCGGCGCCGCTGGCGCAGGGAGCCACTTTTGATCCGGAGCTCTCCGGCGAGTGCGCGTCTGCAGCCGCAAAAGAAGCATCCGCGGCCGGACTTCACGTTACCTTTTCTCCGATGGTTGACCTTGTGCGCGATGCGAGATGGGGCCGCGTTGTGGAATCCACAGGCGAAGATCCGTACCTGAACAGCCGCTTTTCCGAGGCGATCGTAAAAGGCTTCCAGGGCGATGATTTAAAAACACCGGGAAAAGTTGCCTCCTGCATCAAACACTTTGCAGGCTACGGCGGAGCAGTCGCAGGAAGAGATTACAACACCGTAGAGCTCTCAGAGCATACCTTCCGTGAATTCTATCTTCCGGCATACAAAGCAGGCATTGATGCGGGCGCAGCGATGGTGATGACATCATTCAACACGATCAACGGCGTTCCGGCGAGCACCAACAAATGGCTGATGCGCGATATCCTGCGCGGCGAGATGGGATTTGACGGCGTGCTGATTTCTGACTTTGCAGCCATTCTGGAAACCGTTGCCCACAGAAGCTCGAAAGATGCCGCCGATGCAGCGAAAAAAGCGCTGGAGGCAGGCGTGGATATTGATATGATGACATCCGTTTACGCCGCAAACCTCTGCCGTCTCGTAGAAGAAGGTGAAGTGGACGAGCATCTGATTGACGAGTGCTGCCTGCGGATTCTGGAGCTGAAAAACAAACTGGGACTGTTTGAAAATCCATATAAAGATGCGGATGCCGAGAAAGAGAAAGCATACAACCTCTGCCCGGAGCACCGTGCACTGGCGAAAAAAGCAGCGGAGGAATCCTTCGTCCTGCTGAAAAACGACGGCGTACTGCCGCTCGACACTTCGAAAAAGATTGCATTTGTCGGCCCGTATACCAACAATCATGAAATCAAGAGCAGCTGGTCCTTCACCGGCGACAGCAAGGACTGCGTGACGATTCAGGAAGCAGCCGAGAAAGTCTTCGACGCATCACGCACCACGTATGCGGAAGGATGCCCGGTTATCGGAAACGATGTGGAGCTGATCGGATTTACCGAGACGACACCGAAAAAATACAGTGAGGAAGAGCTTGCTGCCATGGAGCAGAGCGCACTACAGGCAGCAAAAGAGGCCGATCTCGTGGTAATGCCGATGGGTGAGCATTATCTGCAGAGCGGCGAGGCGACCAGCCGTGCCATGATCGATGTGCCGGAAATCCAGATGGAGCTGTTCCACAAAGTGCTGGCCGTCAACCCGAATGTGGTTGTCGTTCTGTTCAACGGCCGCCCGCTGGATCTGCGGGAAATCAGCGCTAAAGCAAAAGCCATTCTCGAGGTATGGTTCCCGGGAACCGAGGGCGGAAGCGCTGTTGTGGATGTTCTGAACGGAAAGAAAAATCCGTCCGGCCATCTGCCGATGAGCTTCCCGTACTGCGTGGGCCAGGCACCGGTCAGCTACAACGAGTATTCCACCGGAAGACCGAATCTGCCGGGCATGAAAGAGCGGTTCCGCTCCAAATATCTCGATATTCCGAACGCACCGCTGTATCCGTTTGGTTACGGACTTTCCTATACCACGTTTGATATTTCCGCGGTAACACTGGATCAGAACGAGATGGATAAAAACGGCAGAATTGCAGCGCATGTGACCGTGAAAAATACAGGTGATACGGCTGGCTGTGATGTTGTACAGCTGTACATCCGTGATGATTATTCCGATGTGGTTCGTCCGGTGCGAGAGCTGAAAGGCTTCCGAAGAGTAGAGCTTGCTCCGGGCAAAGAGCAGGAAGTGACCTTCTATATTACCGAAGAAGATCTGCGCTACTACCGTCTCGACGGAACTTTTGGAAGCGAGCCTGGAACGTTTACCGTATTTGTCGGTGACAGCAGCACGACGGAAAACAGTGCGGTATTTACACTGAAATAAATGCAGCAGGAAAAAGGAGAAAACTTATGGAGAAAACAACGAAAAACGGAATCCACCGCATCACACAGGCAGACGGAAAAACGATTGCCTGGGCAGAGGAGTCCGGAGTTAAGGTATTGGAAAAAGATGGATATTACTTTAAAGATCTTGCAAAAACCGGCGAACTGCTGCCGTACGAGGACTGGCGTCTTTCCGATGAGGAGAGAGCGGCAGACCTTGCGGGTCGTCTTTCGATTGAAGAGATTGCAGGCCTTATGCTGTACTCGCCGCACCAGGCGGTACCGCCGATGCCGGGCGGACCATTCCAGGGAACGTTTGACGGAAAAACGTATCTCGAATCCGGCAAAGAGCCGTATGCCATTTCTGACCAGCAGAAGGAATTTCTGGAGGACGAACACATCCGTCATATTCTGCTGACGAATGTAGAAAGCCCGGAAATCTCCGCAAAGTGGAGCAATGAGCTGCAGAAAAGAGCGGAAACACTGCCGTACGGTATTCCGGTCAACCTCTCCTCCGATCCGCGGAACGGAGCAAAGGATTCCGGCGCGGAGTTCAAGAGCGGCGGAAGCGAGATCAGCAAATGGCCGGAGGGTGTCGGCTTTGCAGCATGCTTTGACCCGGAAGTAGCCGGACAGTTTGCAAAGGATGCCTCCCGTGAATACCGGGCACTCGGCATCACAACGGCACTCGGACCGCAGATCGACCTCTGCACCGAGCCGAGATGGATGCGCTTTGTCGATACGTTAGGCGAAGAAGTGGAGATGTCCAAAAAGCTTACCAAAGCGTACTGTGACGGTATGCAGACAACGGAAGGGGAAGCAGACGGCTGGGGAAAAGACAGCGTCAACACGATGGTCAAACACTGGCCGGGCGGCGGCACCGGAGAGGCCGGACGCGATGCACACTATGCATTCGGACAGTTTGCCGTTTATCCGACCGGAAATTTTGAGGAGCATTTAAAACCGTTTACCGAGGCAGCCTTCCACCTGGACGGACCGACCGACTGCGCATCCGCGGTTATGCCGTACTACACCGTATCCTACGGCGTGGACAAGAAAAACGGCAAGAACGTCGGAAACTCCTACAGCGAGTACCTGATCAAGGATCTGCTGCGCGGAAAATATGAATTTAAAGGCATTGTCTGCACCGACTGGGGCATTACCCAGGATCCGGAGAAGACGATTGAGGGATTTGGAAGCCGCTGCTACGGCGTGCAGGATATGACCGAGGCAGAACGGTGTCTGCTGGCGATCACAAACGGCGTTGACCAGTTCGGCGGAAACAGCGAGTCCGGTCCGATTGTCGAGGCATATAAGATCGGCTGTGAGAAATACGGCGAGAAAGCGATGCGTGAGCGCATGGAGCTGTCCGCCAAACGTCTTCTGATCAACATTTTCCACTGCGGCTTGTTTGAGGACCCGTATCTTGATCCGGAAGAATCCGCAAAGATTGTAGGATGCGAAGAGTTCTGCCGCCATGGCTATGAGGCACAGCAGAAATCCATCGTCCTGCTGAAAAACAGTGCGAAACGTGCACCGGAAGGACAGAAGGGTGTGCTGCCGCTGAAGAAAGGTTTGAAGGTTTATATTCCGGAGAGAAAGATCGGACCGTCCAAAGCGTTCTTCCGCATCAATCTGCCGGCAAAAACCGAAGATCCGCTGCCGGATGGACTGCCGTCCAAGTACGGTACACGCGTGGCATCACCGGAGGAGGCCGATGTGGCGCTGGTATTTATCGAAAGCCCGGCATGCAACCCGTATTCCACCGAAGATCTTGCGAACGGCGGCAACGGATATCTGCCGATTACACTGCAGTACCGCCCGTATACGGCGAAAAAAGCGCGTGAGGTGAGCATTGCCGGCGGTGATTTCCGCGAGAATTTCACGAATCGCAGCTATCTTGGAAAGACAAACACTGCCTACAACGAGGCTGATCTCGACAATATTCTCGAATGCCGCCGCGCGATGGGCGACAAGCCGGTGATCGTCTGCGCAACCGTCAACAACCCGATGGTGATGCATGAATTTGAAGCCGAAGCCGATGCGATCGTCGCAGAGTTCGGTGTTTCGAGAGCCGCTGTGCTCGACGTTGTCTTCGGCGGTTACAACCCGACCGGCCGTCTGCCGATCCAGATGCCGAAGGATATGGATGCGGTTGAGGAGCAGAGCGAGGACCGTGCGTTGGATATGGAAACCTATATTGACAGCGAAGGACATAACTATGACTACGGTTATGGCATGAATTACGAAGGCGTTCTTCCTGCATGGAAAAAGTAAAAGAATAACAGAAAACCTGATCGGCACCGGGACCGCGTGTGTTTCGGTGCCGATATTGGAAACAAAAGACAGAATAAGGAGGACTTAAAAAGAGATGATTGTTCCAAAATATTTCGAAGATTTCGATCACCTGCATGTGAATACCATGCCGAACCGTGCCTACTACATTCCGGCATCCCGCCGCATGGAGGATCTGGTGGAGAACCGGGAGGCGTCGGACCGCTTTTTCCCGCTTTCCGGCGACTGGAAATTCCGCTATTTTACCAGTGTTTACGATGTAAAAGAGGAGTTTTTCGCAGAAGGATACGACACTTCTGCATTCGAGACGATTCCGGTGCCGTCCGTCTGGCAGAATTATGGCCATGACCACCATCAGTATACGAACGTCCGCTACCCGTTCCCGGTGGATCCGCCGTATGTGCCGTATGAGAACCCGTGCGGTGCGTACGTGAGAACGTTCGAGTGGAAAAAACAGGAGGAAGCACCGAGGGCATTCCTGAATTTTGAGGGCGTGGATTCCTGTTTCTACGTGTGGATGAACGGCAGCTTCGTCGGCTACAGCCAGGTGTCTCATTCTACGAGTGAATTTGATGTAACAGACTTCTTAAAAGATGGCACCAACATCATCGCCGTACTGGTGCTGAAATGGTGCGATGGAAGCTATCTCGAGGATCAGGACAAATTCCGCATGAGCGGCATTTTCCGCGATGTTTATCTGCTTGCAAGACCAGAAAAAGGCATCCGCGATTACTTTGTAAAGGCAGCGCCGGACGCATCGTACCAGAATGGAGAAGTTTCGATTGCGATTACCTGGAATGACGGGGAACCGCAGGAAGGAACGGCAAAGCTGTTTGATGCAGAAAATCATCTTGTGGCAGAGGCAGCGTTTGGCGGCGATACGGTTCAGATGCATGTAAAAGATGCACATCTGTGGAATGCCGAGGAGCCGTATCTGTATACGCTGGTGCTGGAGACGGCGGGTGAGGTGATCACTGATCATGTCGGCATCCGTGAGATCCACGCGAAGGACGGTGTGCTGTACCTGAACGGCGTGAAGATCAAATTCCACGGAACAAACCGCCACGACAGCGATCCGGTGACGGGATTTGCAATCAGCCTTGCACAGATCAAAAAAGATCTGAAGGTAATGAAAGAGCACAACATCAATGCGATCCGGACCAGCCATTACCCGAATGCGCCGTACTGTTATCAGCTTTATGACCGTCTCGGTTTTTATGTCATCGATGAGGCGGACAATGAGAGCCACGGCACAGAGGCAATTTATGCGGATTACACGAGCTGGGAAGAGTATGCGAAGAACTGGAATAAACTAATTGCGAACAATCCGGTATTTACCGAGGCAACCGTAGACCGCACACAGCGTTGCGTGGAGCGCGATAAAAACCGCCCGAGCGTTGTCATCTGGTCGATGGGAAATGAGTGCGCATACGGCTGTACCTTCGAGGCGGCCTTAAAGTGGACGAAGGAATTTGATCCGACGCGTCTGACGCACTATGAGTCGGCACGGTATGTGGATGATCCGAAGAAATACGATTACAGCAACCTCGACCTCTACAGCCGCATGTATCCATCACTCGAGGAGATCAAAAAAGAGCTGGTGGAGTACGGGGATAAGCCGTATATCATGTGCGAATACTGCCATGCGATGGGCAACGGCCCGGGAGATCTTGAAGACTACTTTGAACTGATCCACAGCGAGGAGAAGATGTGCGGCGGCTTTATCTGGGAGTGGTGCGACCACGCGATTGATATGGGAAAAACGATCGAGGGAAAGAAGATGTACGCGTACGGCGGCGACCACAACGAGTATCCGCACGACGGCAACTTCTGCATGGACGGACTTGTTTATCCGGACCGCACACCGCATACGGGACTGATGGAATTTAAAAACGTGTATCGTCCGGTGCGCGTGACGGGATATGATGCCGAAAAGGGTACACTGACCATCAAAAACTATATGAATTTTGTGAATCTGAAAGATTACGCTGTGCTCGGCTATGAGGTGCTTGTGGACGGCGAAGTGACGGAGAGCGGCAAGATTACAGATGAAGCACTGCTGGAGCTTGCGGCAGGCTGTGAGAAGACGATTCCGCTTGCCATTTCCGTGCCGGAGCAGGGAAAATGTGCGCTGAAGGTTACCTGGTATCAGAAACAGGCCACTGAGGTGCTGCCGGAGCAGTTCGAACTGGGATTTGAAGAAGTTCCGGTGAAAACGAAAGACAATCAGAACCAGAAGGCAAAAGAGATGATGAAGCGCCCGGAGGGAACGGCTTCGTTTGGATGGAAAGAGGACGATCATTATCTGACGGTATCGACGGAACAGTTCAGCTATACCTATAATAAGTTCACCGGCCTGTTCGAGGAAATGTGCTATGCCAACCAGAATCTGCTCGACCGCCCGATGGAGCTGAACATCTGGCGTGCGCCGACAGACAATGACCGCAATATCAAGAATACCTGGATGCGTGCGCAGTATGACCGTACCGTGACGCGGGCGTATGAGACAACGGCAAAAGAAGAAAACGGCTGCGTGGAGATCGAGACAAGCTATTCGATTTCGTCTCCGGCTCTGCAGCGGATCCTTGCAGGTGTGATCAAATGGACAATTTACAGCGACGGAACGACCGATGTCCATGTAGAAGCAAAGAAAGACCCGGTATTCCCGGTTCTGCCGCGTTTTGGCCTGCGCCTGTTCCTGCCGGAATCGTTTGCAAAACTGACCTACTGCGGCCTCGGCCCGGTGGAGAGCTACGTGGATAAGCACCAGGCAAGCTATCACGGCGTTTTCCACTGCACACCGGCAGAACAGCAGGAGGATTATATCCGCCCGCAGGAGAACGGCAGCCACTACGACTGCGATTATGCAAGTCTTGCCAGTGATCGTGCGGTATTGACGGCAGTGGGCGAGAAAACCTTCTCATTCCAGGCATCTATTTACACGCAGGAGGAGCTGACCGCGAAAGCCCACAACTATGAGCTTCGGCCGTGCGGAAGCACTGTTTTCTGCATCGACTACCGCCAGGCCGGGATCGGATCGGCAAGCTGCGGACCGATGCTGCTGGAAAAATATCAGCTGAAAGAAACCGAAATCAGCTTCGATGTGCGGCTGAAACCGGAACTTCTGTAAAGTGTAGAATTTGAAAAATAAGAAAAGCGCTGTGCCCTCTCTCTGAAAGGTGAGGGAACGGCGCCTTTTTATATGATGCACAAAAAAGTCTTGATAAACCTATTGAATTGCTATGAATATAGGATTATAATGGACGAAATTATAATTCAAATCCAATCCAGGTGATTCTGGAAAGAGAAAAGGGAAGGAGAAAATTAAGCATGAGTGAAATTACAAGAGATGAGGCATTTACTTTATTAAAAAAATACAACAAAGATCCCTTCCATATTCAGCATGCGCTTACCGTAGAGGCCGTGATGAAATGGTATGCAAGAGAGCTTGGATATGGGGCAGAAGAGGAGCACTGGGGTATTGTCGGACTGCTGCATGACATTGATTTTGAGCTGTATCCGGCAGAGCACTGCCTGAAAGCACCGGAGCTTCTGCGGGAAGGCGGCGTGTCGGAAGATATCATTCATGGTGTCGTTTCCCATGGCTGCGGCATTACCATTGAGTGTGGCGTCACACTGGATGTGGAGCCGGTGCATGAGATGGAAAAAGTTCTGTTTGCAGCAGATGAGCTGACGGGACTGATCTGGGCAGCTGCGCTGATGCGGCCTTCGAAGAGCACAAAAGACATGGAACTGAAATCCCTGAAGAAAAAATATAAGAGCAAAGGCTTTGCGGCTGGATGTTCGCGGGAAGTCATTGAGCGGGGCGCCGAGCAGCTTGACTGGCCGCTGGAAAAACTGCTGACTATGACAATGCAGGCCATGGCTGACAGCGAGGATGAGATCAAACGGGAAGTAGAAGCGGAGCAGAACGCATAAAAAACTGCCCGAATTTCAACAGAAAAACTGGAATTCGGGCAGTTTTTTTATGCATGGCGCATCTTTTTCCCAGGCATTACCATTTCTTTTTTCGTCAGACGGTAAAATTCTACATGATTTCCAATGAATTTTTGAACCAGAGATACGGTTCGTCCCGTCATAAAAGCACAGAAGAAAGTTCCGATGCCGATTCCGTAAAGATGGTGAAGGATTACAAGGGACAGGATTACGGTCGTTGTCAGACAGGTGAGATCAAAGGTTGTCTTGATCTGGTTATACTTTTTATGCAGAAGTTCCGACAGATCCCGCGGAAAAATATCGGTCGGGACAATCGGCAGCAGGCAGTTGTTGGCGAGGCAGATGCCGAAGCACATCAGAAGAAATCCGGTGAAAAAGCAGACCACATTCAGCGACAGAACATTTGGCAGCAGGGTAACCCAGGTATTGTGTACATCGATCATTTTTCCGAATCCGATGCCGACAACAAAAGAAAACAGATAGCCGGGACAGAACGAACGCTTCAGGACCATCAGGGTGATGACAAGCAGCGTTTGAAAGATATAGTTCCACGTTCCGAAACTGAAAACTGGAAACGCTGTGCTGAGGATGAGCGGCACGGAGGAAATTGTTGAAATTCCAAATACGCTTTTTGACATCAGATCAATGGCAAGAGGGTTGATCAGAAGCACGATCAGAAGCGCCGCTTCGCCTGGAAGATGAAATTTTCTGGTATTCATGAGTAAAAATCCTTCTTTCCTGAGAATGAAATTACGTTAAGGTCTTGAAACTATGCTTATTATAGACACAGAAACCGATAAAAACAAATGATTATTTTGAATGAATTGATTCTAAAATTAAATGAAAAGTGGTATGATAGATGCAGAACAGGAAAAGAGGCTATCTATGAATATCGAGTATTTAAAATATTTTGCAGAGCTGGCAAAACTGCAGCACTACGGAAAAGCGGCAAAAGCGCTGAATATTTCCCAGCCGGGGCTCAGCCATGCGATCAAGACACTGGAGGACGAGTACGGTGTTCCGCTCTTCCAGAAAGAAGGACGAAACGTGAGCCTGAGCCGCTACGGAAAAGAATTGATGCAGGATGTCGAGGAGATTCTGGACGCATATCTTCGAATGGAGGAGCGGGCGGCAGGCCTTCGGACGGAAGAAAAGACAGTGCGGATCGGAACCGTATATCCGCTCGCGGCAGGAACAATACCACATATGCTGCGGGAATTCGGCGCGACCTTCCCGTTTATCATCTACAACCGCCTGACCCCAGAGATCGAGGAGGGTCTGCTGGATGGAAAATACGATATCGGCTTCTGCTCAGAACTGCTGAAATCCGAAGAACTCGAATATTATCCCCTCCGGGAATCTTACATCGCGGCCGCCGTCCCGGAAGGTCATCCGCTGGAGGGGAAAGAGAACATCACACTAAAAGAAGCAGCCAAGTATCCGCAGGTCATGTTTTCCAGGACGAGCGGCTTCCGCAGCCTCCAAGAGCAGATCTTCGCCGAACAGGGCATCCAGGTAAAACCCGTGTGTGAGGCCGAAGAAATCGAAGTCATCACCGGCCTTGTGGAAAATGGTTTTGGAATATCTATCCTCCCCTACATGGACATCGTCCGCCTCCATCACATCACCGCAATCCCGGTGCAGACCTCAAGCTGGAAATCAAAATTCTACATCGCCAGAAGAAAATACGGAATCCGCACAGCGCAGGAAGAGGCGTTTTTTCAGCATTGGAGGAAATGACGGGCAGGAAATTTTATGGTATAGTAAAACAAAATCTAAGTGAAAAAGGTGAGATACAAAATGATCAGTGAAAAAATTTTTGAGCTAATTCTTCGAAACGGCATGACCCAGAAAGAATTCTCCGAAGAAACCGGAATTTCCCAGAGCACCATCAGCGACTGGAAAAGAAAGGGCACGAATCCGTCGGCGGATAAAATACTGAAAATCTGCGAAGTGCTGAAGGTTACGCCGTATGAACTTCTGGGGGAGAATGAGACAGAGCGAAATGCGGGAAATCCGGAAATGAGCGCAGGAAATGAAACAGAAAAAATCATTCTGGAAGGCTTTCGGAATCTGTCAGACAGAAAAAAAGAACGAATCCTGGGATATCTGGCAGCATTGCAGGAGGATTAAGATGAAACAGAAACCATCCTATCTGCCAAAGAAATATAAGTATTCTGCCCGTTCCGGCAATCTGAAAGCGGAGGCAGTGGGGGTTGTGAAAGGGGAGAAGCATTTTCCGGTTTTTGAAGGAGATGTTGTTTTTAAACCGCTTACAAAATCTAAACCGCTGTCTACGCCGCTGTTCGCCTATGCTGAGGTTTTCTGGTCATGGGTGATTGATGCGTATTTTATGCCGACGCCGCAGTATCAGCTTGCGTTTTGCGAAGGGTATGAGGCGGAGGTGGAGAAATATTACGATTATGGAACAGTTTCACCGATGATTTACGGGGAAGGAGAACATCTGTTGAATCTGCTGGAGTTCTTTCGAAAATATCCTGACGACAAAGTCCATATTGATGACTACGTCAATTACTGCCAGATGTTCTACGACTACACCGAAATCCTCGAATCCGACTATTTCCAGACCCACCCGGCGATGGCGGAGGAGCTGGTACTGCAGATTCTCGTTTCGATTTTGAAAGGCGATCAGAACTACCATTACGAAAACATCGCATTTGTCTGCCGTGAAGACGATAAGATTCTGCGTCTGGCGCCGATGATTGATCATGAGTTTTCAACATATTTCATGTTCCCGGACAGTATGCCGCGGCAGATGTACTGGTTTGAACAGCTTGCGCGGTCCATTCAGGGGGATGAAGTACAGCTGGGAGAGTTTGATTATCTGACGAACGAAACAGAACGTCATCTGATGGAAAAAAGCGCAACATGTCTGCACAAAAATCTGATATACATCAGAGAACATTATCCTGAAGTCTGTCAGGTGTTTCTGGAAAAATTGAGCAGACTGGAAAAGAATCTAAAAGAAAAGAAAGAGCTGTTTGAACTGGAAAAAGGCCCGGGCTACCCCGAGACGGCCAATTCAGATGCTTATCTGATCGGCAAAGCACGGTACAAAGACCATGACGAAAAAAAAGCCAGAGAGTATGAAGTGAAATACAGCGGAAAAGAAAAGCAGATCAATTTTGAAGTCGTAAACAGCGTATCGGTTTATGAAATTAAAAAAATTATGCAGCAGATGCGGGAAATCCTTGAAAAATAAGCATCTGTAACCGCCAGTTGACACATTTCCAGCCCGATTTGGTAGAAGGCAACCGGAAAAAATGATAGGATTTGAAGCAGAAACAGCCAATCCATTTCCAAAACAGAAATGAATAGAATGGCTGTGAGCTGCAGCAAAAAGATTACTGAAAAAGAGCTGGAAAACAGAAGAAAACAAATATGATTTTGGCAGAAAAAATCACAGAAGCGAGAAAGAAAAATGGATGGTCACAGGAAGAGATGGCGGAGAAACTTTCCGTCTCGCGGCAGGCGGTATCCAAATGGGAGAGTGCACAGTCCACGCCGGATTTGCAGAAAGTGCTCCGTCTTGCTGAAATCTTTGGTGTCAGCACCGACTATCTGTTAAAAGACGAATTAAAATCAGAGACAGGAACAGAAATACTGGAATACGCCGCAGAGGAGTCATCCGTGCGGAGTGTATCGATGGAAGAAGCAAACGCGTTCATGGAATGGAGACGGAAAACAGGGCCGACACTCGCCGGAGCTGTTGCGCTCTGTATCATCAGCCCGGCGCTGCTGATCTTCCTTGCCGGACTTTCCGATTCCCATATAGAAAACATCAGCGAAAACATGGCAACGGGAGCAGGCATCTCCGTTTTGTTGTTGCTGGTTGCCGCTGCTGTTGTGATTTTCGTATCCTACAGTATTCACGGACAGCAGTATGAATATCTGGAAAAGGAGAGAATAGAAACTGCCTATGGTGTAACCGGCCTTGTTCAGGAACGGAAAAAGGACTACGAAAGCACCTTTACCAGAGGAATCGCCGCCGGTGTTACCCTCTGTATTCTGGCAGTTATCCCGATGTTCGCTGCCATTGCATTCAGCCAGCCGGACTACATCATCACAGCCACCGTATCCATCCTGCTGCTTCTGGTCGCCGTTGGTGTCTTTTTCATTGTGCGGGTCAGCACCATAAATGGAAGCTACGTCATCCTGCTGCAGGAAGGCGAATATACACCGGAAGAAAAACGATACAAAAAGAAAACAGAAGTTTTTACAACCGCCTACTGGTGTATTGTCACCGCCATCTATCTTGTATGGAGCTTCCAGACGAGAGAATGGGATAAAACCTGGATCCTATGGGCTGTTGCCGGTGTTCTGTTCGGCGGTGTGAGGGCAGTTATGCGGGGCAGAATAAAAGAAAAATAAAAAACAGAGAAAAACGATTTTTCTGTCGCAAAATCCCTCTCTGACGTGTTAAAATAAAACATAATACGTTTGGCAGAAAAGAGGGAATTGAGTATGAAATATGCCTACAAAAACGGAAAAATCCTAAACGGAACGAAAGATATGCAGGTTCAGACCGGTCTGATCATTCTGACGGAAGGAGAAAAAATCGCAGCGATTGTCCCGGAAGAAACCAGACTTTCCGGCTATACGGAGATAGATCTGCAGGGAAAATACATCATGCCCGGACTGATCAACATGCATGTCCATCTCGCAGGCAATGGAAAACCGCAGAAGAAGCAGCGCTACAACGCAAAACTCGTCAAAACCCTGATGAGCAACAGAATTTCCCGCGCGATCGCCTACCGCATGGTAGCAGGCTTCGCAAAAGATGAACTGCTAAGCGGCGTTACCACGATCCGCACGGTCGGTGGTCTTGGCACTTTCGATACACGGCTGCGCGATGAAATCAAAGCCGGTAAAAAGACCGGCCCGAGAATCCTTGCCGCAAACGAGGGAATCTCTGTACCGGGCGGGCACATGGCAGGTTCGGTAGCGATCGCAGCAGAGAGTATCGATGCGGCAGTCGCCCATGTAGATGAGGCAAAATGCGAAAATGTCAACCTGATCAAGCTGATGATCACCGGCGGTGTGCTGGATGCCAAAGAAAAAGGCGTTCCGGGAGAACTCAAAATGGCACCGGAAATGGTAAAAGCCGTCTGTAACCGGGCGCATGCACTCGGCTATCAAGTCGCCGCCCATGTCGAATCGCCGCAGGGTGTCCGCGTGGCACTGGAAAACGGTGTGGATTCGATCGAGCACGGTGCAAAAATGGATGACGATATGATTCGCCTGTTCAAAGAAAAGAATGCATTTCTATGTACGACACTGTCCCCGGCCCTGCCGTATGCGCTGTTCGACCGTTCCATCACCAACGCAACTGAGATAGAGCAGTTCAATGGTAACGTTGTTTTCGAAGGAATCATAGATTGTGCGAAAAAAGCCATCGCCAACGACATCCCCGTCGTCCTCGGAAACGATGTCGGCTGTCCGTGGATCACGCAGTATGACTTCTGGCGGGAACTCTTTTACATCCATAAATATGTCGGCGTCTCCAACGCCTTCGCGCTTTACACCGCAACCGCCCGCGCCGCCGAAATGGCCGGAATCGGAGCCGAAACCGGAACCATCGAGCCCGGCAAATCCGCCGATCTTATCGTGACCGTCGAAAACCCGCTTGAGGATCTTCGTGCTCTCCGCAAAGTAGAGATGGTCGTCACACAGGGAAGAAAAATCGATCATCCTCAGGTAAAAATCAATCCGGTGGTCGCGGCAGAGCTGGATCAATTTCTGGTGGAATAAAGGATACGACGGAGAAGACAAAAAAGATGGAAGAGAACAAAGAATCACAGGAAAATTTACAGGAAAAAAGAGAACAGGCTCTTTGGAGGCTTCATGAGGAACGGACAGAAGAAGCCCTGTGGGACTGCGTTGTCGCGTTCCAGGAGTTTGAATTCCATACGTATTCCGGTCTGCCGTATTCCTACCATATGAAATATGGAAGAAGCGGCACCTACACCAAAGAACTCTGGATCGACCGCCGGGAGAAAAGTAAAAGCCTTGTCTGGAGTTCCGTCCGGGCTGCGTATCATAAGGTGCTGGAACTGCAGGAAGAAAGTGCAAGACCAGTTGTCGATCGCCCGAAGGATCTGGGGGATATCCGCGGAATTACGTATATCTACGGGATTTTTTACGCGTTCGGGCTGCTGGAAATGCCGGAGAAGGCAAAAGAGAAACTCGCCATGCAGACGGAGGTACAAAAAACGCCGGAAAAATAAAGTTTCAGCCAATGCAGGACTTGACAACCACTAAATGGGTGGTATAATCTAAAAATATCGAGAGCCGAAAAAGCAATCGAAGCAAAAAAACAAAGCGTAGAAGAGACGAGTAAATCACAGCGAATGTGACAGAGAGAAACCCCATCTGGTGGTGCAAGGGTTTTCGCAGGAACGTGATCGAAGACCAGCTCTGAGCGGCCCCAATCCGGCCCGGTGATTCCGTTATCGTCAAATGAAGTGGTTTGAAAAAACAAAATGGGTGGAACCGCGGTGAATGAAAATACATCGTCCCTTTTGACAGCACAGGCGTGTCAAAAGGGACTTTTTTTGTGACAATTCAGAGCCATGCAAAAGGGAAGAAAAAATCGCGAAGCATGCTTGCATGAGTGAGCGCTTTTTTCCTGAATTTCATATGGCGAGAAGCCACATCGAGATGTAGCTCGGAACAGTTATCCCACAGATGCGCTTAAGAAAAAATATACAAAGAAAGAGGTAAAAGCAAATGATCATCACACTGAAAGATGGAAGTACCAAAGAGTACTCCGAACCGAAATCCATCATTGAGATCGCAACAGACATCAGCGAAGGCCTTGCAAGAATGGCCTGTGCAGGTGAAGTAAACGGTGAAGTAGAAGATCTTCGTACCGTCATCGACAAGGACTGCAATCTTTCCATTCTGACCTTTAACGATGAAGGCGGAAAAGCAGCATTCCGTCACACCACATCCCATATCATGGCACAGGCAATCAAGAGACTGTACCCGGAGACCAAGCTTGCAATCGGACCGTCCATCGCAGACGGATTCTACTACGATGTAGACAGAGATACTCCACTCACCAGCGAAGACCTTGAAAAAATCGAAGCAGAAATGAAGAAAATTGTAAAAGAGGATCTGAAACTGGAGCGTTTTGAGCTGCCGAGAGCAGAAGCCATCGCCTTCATGAAAGAAAAAGAAGAGCCATATAAAGTAGAACTGATCGAAGATCTGCCGGAAGACGCAGTCATCAGCTTCTATCGCCAGGGTGAATTCACGGACCTGTGCGCAGGCCCTCATCTGATGAGCACAAAGCCGGTCAAAGCCTTCAAACTGACCAGCCTTGCAGGTGCATACTGGAGAGGCAGCGAGAAAAACAAGATGCTGCAGAGAATCTACGGAACTGCATTCACAAAGAAAGCAGAGCTCGAAGAGTACCTCCACATGATCGAGGAAGCAAAGAAACGTGACCACAGAAAACTCGGAAAAGAGCTCGGCCTGTTTATGATGAGTGAGGACGGCCCGGGATTCCCGTTCTTCCTTCCAAAAGGAATGGATCTGAAAAATGCACTGATGGATTACTGGCGTGAAATCCACAGAAAAGCAGGATACGTAGAAATCTCCACACCGATCATCCTGAACCGTCGCCTGTGGGAGACCTCCGGTCATTGGGATCACTACAAAGAAAACATGTATACCACCGTCATCGACGATGAAGATTATGCAATCAAACCGATGAACTGCCCAGGCGGCGTTCTAGTTTACAAGTCCGAGCCTCGTTCCTACCGTGATCTGCCGCTGCGTCTGGCAGAGGTTGGTCTGGTACATCGTCATGAGAAATCCGGCCAGCTGCACGGCCTGATGCGTGTACGCTGTTTCAACCAGGACGATGCCCATATTTTCATGACACCGGAGCAGATCAAAGATGAAATCAAAGGCGTTGCAAACCTGATTGACCAGGTTTACAAATTGTTCGGATTCAAATATCACGTAGAGCTGTCCACCCGTCCGGAAGACAGCATGGGAAGCGATGAGGACTGGGAGGTTGCAACCGAAGGCCTCCGCGGCGCACTCGATGACCTTGGCCTTGACTATGTAGTCAACGAAGGCGACGGCGCATTCTATGGCCCGAAGATCGACTTCCATCTGGAAGACTCCATCGGAAGAACGTGGCAGTGCGGTACTATCCAGCTTGACTTCCAGCTGCCGCAGAGATTCGAACTGGAATACACAGGAGCAGACGGCGAGAAACATCGTCCGATTATGATCCACCGTGTTGTTTACGGTTCTGTTGAGCGTTTCATCGGTATCCTGATCGAGCATTTTGCAGGTGCATTCCCAACCTGGCTTGCACCGGTACAGGTAAAGGTTCTGCCAATCTCCGACAAATACGCAGATTACGGCAAGAAGGTTCTGGACGCCCTTCACGAGGCAGGCATCCGCGCAGAGATGGATACCCGTTCCGAGAAGATCGGATATAAGATCCGTGAGGCACAGGGACAGAAGATTCCATACATGTTGATCGCCGGAGCAAAAGAGGAAGAGGCAGGTCTTGTATCTGTCAGAAGCCGTTTTGCAGGTGATGAAGGCCAGAGAAGCCTGGAGCAGTTTATCGCAGATATCAAAGAAGAAATCGCAGGCCGCGTTAACCGCCCGGTTACTGTTGAAACAAAAGAAAATAAATAAGGTAGGTGTCAAAAAAATTGACACCTATGATACCAGATTGCTCCGTACTTTGTACTCCCGCAATCTTCAAAACATTCGTACTCCGCTCATTTTTCTTCGAAAAATGGCTACTTACTCATGTTTTGGCGTGTCCAAAATTTAAAAATCCTCGTGCAAGCTTTGCTTGCGTCGGATTTCCAAACTTTGGACACTGGTATTATCAAATAAATAAAGCATAAAAAATTACCTCTTGGAAATAATGGTTTCTATGCGGGCGAAACCGCAGAAAACTAAATTTCAGGAGGTAATTTATTATGCCAGCATTAAGTTGTTCCGCTATGACCTGTGTTTACAACCAGAACGAGCTCTGTTCCAAAGGAGATATCCGCGTAGGCGGAAGCGAAGCCAAAAGCTCCATGGAAACGTGCTGCGAGAGCTTCAAGGAGCGCGGTGAGGGCACGATGTTCAACTCTACCGGCTGCGGCTGTACGAAAATCGGTGTCGACTGCAAGGCGCAGAACTGTACCTTTAACGACAACTGTAAATGCGAAGCCGGAGACATCCATATCGCCGGAGACAGCGCATGCAGCTGCCAGGAAACCGAGTGCAGCTCCTTCCGCTGTGGCTGCGGGAGATAAATACGAAAAAATGCGAAAATCAGTATTGACAACAGGATGGGAGAGTGCTATACTGCAATAGTCTGAGAAAAAGAAAGTAGAGTATCCACTCTCACCCTAGCGCAAACACGCGACTACGGTCCAATATTGATCTTAAGTTCTCTTTGTGTAGAGATTTATGTACAATGTTAAGTGGATAGTCTGTCTATCCACTTTTCTTGCGTTATCAGTCAAATCCGGTCCGGTGAGCCGAGTTTGATTTCGTTACACCGCAAAAGCGGGAACACAGTCTTTTATAATGATGGAGGTGCACTACAATTAGCGAATTAATGATTAATGAGCAGATCAGAGACAGAGAAATTCGTCTGATCGGTCAGAACGGAGAACAGCTTGGAATTATGTCTGCCAGAGATGCGTACCTGAAAGCACAGGAAGCAGGTCTGGATCTTGTGAAAATTGCTCCGACAGCGAAACCGCCGGTTTGCAAAATTATCGACTACGGAAAGTACAGATATGAACTGGCCCGCAAGGAAAAAGAAGCAAAGAAAAAACAGAAAACAATTGAAATCAAGGAAGTTCGCCTTTCTCCAAACATTGACACCAATGATCTTAATACCAAAGTAGGTGCAGCCCGCAAGTTCATTACAAAGGGAGACAAAGTAAAAGTAACACTTCGTTTCCGCGGCCGTGAGATGGCACATATGAACAGTAGCAAATACATCCTCGATGAATTTGCAGAGAGTCTGTCCGATATTGCAACGGTTGACAAAGCGCCGAAGGTGGAAGGCAGAAGCATGACCATGTTTTTGACGGCTAAACGTTAAAATACATTTGAATCAATATCAAGGAGGAAATTAAAATGCCAAAGGTAAAAACAAGCAGAGCAGCTGCAAAGCGTTTTAAAACAACAGGAACAGGAAAATTAGTAAGAAATAAAGCTTACAAGAGCCATATCTTAACCAAGAAATCTCAGAAGAGAAAAAGAAACCTGAGAAAACAGACTACTGTTGATGCAACAAACGTAAAGAACATGAAGAAAATCTTACCTTACATGTAATTTTTGCAAGGTAGAGTTACGCCCAACAGATCAAGGAGGAAAATAAGAAATGGCAAGAATTAAAGGCGGCATGAACGCTAAGAAAAAACATAACAGAGTATTAAAACTGGCTAAAGGTTACAGAGGAGCCAGAAGCAAACAGTATAGAGTAGCAAAACAGTCCGTAATGCGCGCACTGACCAGCTCCTACGCAGGAAGAAAACAGAAAAAACGTCAGTTCCGTCAGCTGTGGATCGCTCGTATCAACGCAGCAGCAAGAATGAACGGTCTGTCCTACAGCAAATTTATGTATGGTCTGAAACTGGCAGGCGTTGAGCTGAACCGTAAAGTTCTGGCTGACATGGCAGTTAACGATGCAGAAGGATTTGCAACACTGGCTGAGCTTGCAAAAAGCAAAGTAGCATAAGTAAAAACATATTCTGTGTGAATATACGAAGAAGCTGTGAGAACCGGTAAGGGGATCGCAGCTTCTTTTGAAATATAGAAAAACATGAGGTGAATATGAAAAAAAGCAAAGTGGCAGTGGTTGCCTGTCCCGACTATGAGCCGGCGCACGTAAAGGAAAGCCTGCAAAAGGGATTGGAAGCAATTGGCGGCCTGGAATCTCTGATCGGAAAAGAAGAGAATATCTTATTAAAACCAAACCTCGTCCGCTCCGCAAAACGAGAACGCGCCGTCGTGACCGACCCGGAAGTTATGGATGCCCTGATCACGATTTTGCAGGAAAATGGCTATGAGAATATTTCCTGCGGCGATTCCTGCGGCCTTGGCACCCCGGAGGGCATTGCAAAGGAAGCCGGGCTGAAAGAGGTGCTGGAAAAACACAACGTTCCGCTGAAAGATTTCCTTACGAGCGAGCGCGTAGAAACCGCCGATGGTAAATTTCTGATGATTGCGAAAGATGCACTCGACTGCGACGCCCTCATCAGCGTCAGCAAAATGAAAACCCACGCGCTGGAACGCATCACCGGAGCTGTCAAGAACCAGTACGGCTGCATCAGCGGCGTCTACAAAAAACTCGGCCACACGCAGTATCCGAACGCTGAGAGCTTCGCGCACATGCTGATCGAGCTGAACCAGAAAGTCGCCCCGCGCCTCTATATCTGCGACGGCATCGTAGCAATGGAAGGCAATGGTCCGACTTCCGGCGACCCGGTTTCGATGGGAGTTCTTCTTATGTCCACCGATCCGATTGCACTGGATACCGTGTTCTGCCATCTGGTGAACCTCGATCCGTCGTATGTGCCGACAAATCTCTACGGGGAAACGCTCGGCCTTGGAACGTGGCACGACGACCGCATCGAAATCGTGACAGCGGATGGCACCATATCCGAGAAAGAACTGAAAAGAAAGTACGGAAATCCAAACTTCAACGTCGACCGCCGCAAAGCCCGCAAAAAAGGAGCCCTCGACCTGCTCGAGATCCTCGGGGTCTTCCAGAGCCGCCCCTATATCATAGAAGAAAAATGTAAAAAATGCGGCGTCTGCGTCGAGAGCTGCCCGGTGGAAGGGAAAGCCGTCCGCTTTGATAACGGCCGCAGAAATCCGCCGGTCTACGATTATAAAAAGTGCATCCGCTGTTTCTGCTGTCAGGAAATGTGCCCGCATCAGGCAATCCAGGTAAAGAAACACCGTCTGCCGTGGGAAAAATAAGGGAGCTATCCTACAAAGTGACTGGAAAAGCAAAAAGAGAAGTGTTATACTTGAAACCGGACAAAATTTAGTACAGGAGGAACAACACCATGGAATTAGAAACTTTAAGAAGTGATATGATAGCAGCAATGAAAGCCAAAGACAAAGCGAGAAAAGAGGCCATCTCTTCCCTGATCTCCGCAGCAAAGAAAGTAGCCATCGACGAGGGCTGCCGCGATGACATCAAACCGGAGCTGGTAGACCGCGTCATCTTAAAAGAGCTGAAGACCGTAAAAGAGCAGATCGATACCTGCCCGGCATCCCGTGAGGACTTAAAAGCAGAGTATCAGTTCCGCTATGACGTCATCAGCGAGTATGCACCGAAACAGATGAGTGCAGACGAAGTCAAAGCCTACATCAAGGAGAAATTCGCAGACGTTCTGGCAACCAAGAGCAAAGGTGCCATCATGAAGGCCGTTATGGCAGATATGAAAGGTAAAGCAGACGGAAAAGTCATCAACCAGACCGTTGCAGAACTGTGCAAATGAATATCATCAACATCGAACACATCAGCAAACTGTTCGGCGATAAACTGATTTTTGACGATGCTTCCTTCGGCCTGCAGGAGGGCGACAAGGTCGGCATCGTCGGAATCAACGGAACCGGAAAATCCACGCTGCTGCGCATAGTAGCAGGAGATGAGACCCCGGATTCCGGCCAGATTATCCGCCAGAACAACCTCAAAATGGCCTATCTTCCGCAGACACCGGAATTTCCAAAGGATGCCACCGTGCTGTCCTACGCCCTTTCCGGCGATGAGGAGGACTGGCAGGTGCAGAGCAACCTTGTACAGCTCGGTATCACCGAATACGACGCAAAAATCGACACCCTCTCGGGCGGCCAGCGCCGCAAGGTTGCCCTGGCAAAAGTGCTTGCGTCCGATTTTGACGTCCTGATCCTCGACGAGCCGACAAACCATCTCGACAATGCGATGCTCTCCTGGCTCGAGGATTACCTGAAAAATTACCGCGGAACCGTCTTTATGGTCACCCATGACCGTTATTTCCTGGATAAAGTGTCGAACCGCATCCTCGAAATCAGCCACGGAAAAATGTACAGCTACGATTCCAACTATTCCCGTTTTCTGGAACTGAAAGCTGAGCGCGAGGAGATGGAACTCGCCTCTGAACGGAAACGCCAGAGCATCCTGCGCATGGAACTCGAATGGGCGAAACGCGGCTGCCGCGCAAGAAGCACAAAACAGCGCGCAAGACTCGAACGTCTCGAAGTACTCAAAAATGGCACGGCACCGACCGCAGACGCTGTCGTGGAGATGGATGCTGTCGAGACCCGCATGGGAAAGAAAACGATTGAATTCCATAACGTCAGCAAAGCCTTCGGCGATAAAACGCTGATGAAAGATTTCGAATACATCTTCCTGCGGAACCAGAGTGTCGGCATCATTGGCCCGAACGGCTGCGGAAAATCCACAATGCTGCGGATGATCACCGGAGAAGTCCTGCCGGATGCGGGAACCATCGAAATCGGCGACACGATCCGCATCGGCTATCTGGCACAGGAAGAGCCGGACATGGATACGAATCAGCGCGTGATCGACTACGTGAAAGATATCGCTGAGTATGTCCAGACCCGTGACGGCCGCATCAGCGCATCGCAGATGCTCGAACGCTTCCTGTTCACACCGGATATGCAGTACACCCCGATTTCCAAACTCTCCGGAGGCGAAAAACGGAGACTGTATCTCTTATCCGTCTTAGTGAGCGGCGCCAATGTTCTGATCCTCGACGAGCCGTCCAACAACGTTGATATCCCGACCCTGACCGTGCTTGAGGATTTCCTGAACACGTTCGTCGGCATCGTCATCACCGTTTCCCACGACCGCTATTTCCTGGATAACGTCGTGGACCGCATCTTCGAATTCGACGGAAACGGAAATCTTCTGCAGTACGAGGGCGGCTACACCGATTACCTCGAAGCAAAAGAACGCCGTTTCGGCGGAAGTGCGGAAGAAACGGCAAAAGCAGCGCCGTCCAAAACGTCCGCGGACGAACCTGCAAAGTCAAAGAACAATGACTGGAAGCAGAACCGTCCGACCCGCCTGAAATTTACGTTCAAAGAACAGCGCGAGTACGAGACCATCGATGACGATATCGCTGTACTCGAGGAAAAGATTGCATCGCTTGACGATCAGATGCTCAAAAACGCCACCAACTCTGCAAAGCTCGCCGAACTGATGGTGGAAAAAGAGAAGACCGAAGCTGCTCTGGAAGAAAAAACCGAGAGATGGGTTTATCTAACCGACCTCGCAGAACAGATTGAGGCGCAGAATCAGAAATAAAAGAAGCAAAGGAACTGTCCGCAGAAGAGAAAAAATATGCGGGTCGTTCCTTCTTTTTTTATCAAGAAATTCGACGCGGAATTACCAGAAGTTGTAAAAAACTTGTATTTTTCCCTGAACACCCACAGAAAATCTGGACAGAATGCCCAATCGGTGTTATAATTCAAATACTGGACATAGTGGCATTGCCATGCCCTTATCCGGGTTTTTCGAAGCGCGGAGGCAACCGAAACCCGGCAGAACACCAACCTGAGAAAAGCCAAAGTAATTTTTGGTCATCATTTTTTAAGGAGGATAAAATCAAATGGCTAGAAAGATGAAAACCATGGATGGTAACCAGGCTGCAGCACATGCGTCTTATGCGTATACCGACGTAGCAGCTATTTACCCAATTACCCCTTCATCCGTTATGGCGGAGCATACCGATGAGTGGGCAACCCAGGGAAGAAAGAACATTTTCGGACAGGAAGTTCAGGTAACTGAGATGCAGTCTGAGGCAGGAGCAGCAGGTGCAGTACACGGATCACTGGCAGCCGGAGCTCTTACCACAACCTACACCGCATCCCAGGGACTTCTTCTGATGATCCCGAACCTTTATAAAATTGCCGGCGAGCAGCTCCCGGGCGTATTCAACGTATCCGCTCGTGCCCTTGCAAGCCACGCACTTTCCATCTTCGGAGATCATTCAGACGTTTACGCCTGTCGTCAGACCGGAGTCGCAATGCTCTGCGAATCCAGCGTACAGGAGGTTATGGACCTGACACCGGTTGCACACTGTGCAGCACTGAAAGGCAAAGTTCCATTTATCAACTTCTTCGACGGATTCCGTACCTCCCACGAGATTCAGAAAATCGAGACATGGGATTACGAAGATCTGAAAGACATGGTAGATATGGATGCAGTAGATGCATTCCGTAAACATGCCCTGAACCCGAACCATCCGTGCCAGAGAGGATCCGCACAGAACCCGGATATCTTCTTCCAGGCAAGAGAAGCATGTAACCCGTACTACGATGCTCTTCCGGCAATCGTACAGGAGTACATGGACAAAGTAAACGAGAAAATCGGAACCGATTACAAACTGTTCAACTATTATGGAGCAGCAGACGCTGAGCACGTAATCATCGCTATGGGTTCTGTCTGCGATACCATCGAGGAGACCATCGATTACCTCGTAGCAGCAGGCAAGAAAGTCGGCGTTGTAAAGGTACGTCTGTACCGTCCGTTCTCCGCAGAAGCACTCATCAATGCAATTCCGGAGACTGTAAAACAGATTTCCGTTCTGGACAGAACAAAAGAGCCGGGATCTCTTGGCGAGCCTCTGTACCTGGACGTAGTAGCAGCATTAAAAGGCAGCAGATTCGAGAGCACACCGGTCTTCACAGGTCGTTACGGACTTGGTTCCAAGGACACCACACCGGCTCAGATCGTTGCTGTATATGAAAATACAGAGAAACAGAGATTTACCATTGGTATCGTAGACGATGTTACCAATCTGTCTCTGCCGGTTGGCGCTCCTCTGGTAACAACTCCGGAAGGAACCATCAACTGCAAATTCTGGGGACTTGGCGCAGACGGTACCGTAGGTGCAAACAAGAACTCCATCAAGATCATCGGTGACAACACAGACATGTACGCTCAGGCTTACTTCGATTATGACTCCAAGAAGTCCGGCGGTGTAACGATGTCTCACCTGCGTTTCGGAAAGAAACCGATCAAATCCACCTACCTGATCCACAAAGCAAACTTTGTTGCATGTCATAATCCTTCCTATGTGAACAAATATCACATGGTAGAGGAGCTGGTAGACGGAGGAACCTTCCTTCTGAACTGTCCATGGGATGAAGCAGGACTGGAAGAGCATCTGCCAGGTCAGGTAAAAGCATTCATCGCAAACCATAACATCAAATTCTATGTGATCGACGGCGTTAAGATCGGTATCGAGACCGGCATGGGACCGACCCGTATCAACACCATTCTTCAGTCTGCATTCTTCAAGCTTGCGAAGATCATTCCGGAAGAAAAAGCCATCGAACTCATGAAAGCAGCAGCAAAAGCTACCTATGGCCGTAAAGGTGATGATGTCGTAGCAAAGAACTGGGCAGCAATCGATGAGGGTGCAAAACAGATCAAAGAAGTTGCAGTTCCGGAAAGCTGGAAAAATGCAGCAGACGAAGGTCTGACCACAACTCATGCAGAGAGCGGCCGCGCTGACGCTGTTAAATTCGTAAATACCATCCAGGCAAAAGTAACTTCCCAGGAAGGAAACAACCTGCCTGTATCCGCATTTGCAGACTACGTAGACGGAACAACTCCGTCCGGCACATCCGCATACGAGAAACGTGGTATCGCCGTAAACGTACCTGTATGGAATCCGGAAAACTGTATCCAGTGTAACAGATGTTCCTTCGTCTGCCCGCACGCTGTTATCCGTCCGGTTGCCATGACCGCAGAAGAAGCAGCAGCAGCTCCGGAAGGCATCCAGACCATGCCGATGACCGGTATGCCGGACTACACCTTCACAATGGCTATTTCCCAGCTTGACTGTACCGGATGTGGTTCCTGTGCAAACGTATGCCCGGGCAAGAAGGGTGTGAAAGCACTGGCTATGGAAAGCCTTGCAGCACACGAAGCAGAGCAGAAATACTTCGATTATGCAGCAGCTCTTCCAGAGAAGACAGACGTTGTAGCAAAATTCAAAGAAAATACCGTAAAGGGCAGCCAGTTCAAGAAACCGCTGCTTGAGTTCTCCGGCGCATGCGCAGGCTGCGGCGAGACTCCTTACGCAAAACTGATCACCCAGCTGTTTGGTGACAGAATGTACATCGCAAACGCAACAGGATGCTCTTCTATCTGGGGCAACTCCTCACCGTCCACTCCTTACACCGTAAACGAGAAAGGACAGGGCCCGGCATGGTCCAACTCCCTGTTCGAGGACAACGCAGAGTTCGGTTATGGTATGCTTCTTGCTCAGAAAGCAATCCGCGGCGGCCTGAAAGCCAAAGTTGAAGCTGTTATGAACTCTGAGAAAGCTCCGGAAGAAGTAAAAGCAGCATGCAAAGAGTATCTGGATACCTTTGACTGCGGCGCAACCAACGGAACCGCAACCGATAAACTCGTAGAAGCAATCAAAGATGCTGACTGCGATACCTGCAGAGAAATCGTGAAGAACAAAGACTTCCTCGCTAAGAAATCCCAGTGGATCTTCGGTGGTGACGGATGGGCTTACGATATCGGATTCGGCGGCGTAGACCACGTACTTGCCAGCGGAAAAGATATCAACGTAATGGTATTCGATACCGAGGTTTACTCCAACACAGGCGGACAGTCCTCCAAAGCTACTCCGACCGGTGCAGTTGCACAGTTCGCAGCAGGCGGTAAAGAAACCAAGAAGAAAGATATGGCAAGCATCGCAATGAGCTATGGCTATGTATACGTAGCACAGATCGCTATGGGCGCTGATTACAATCAGGCAGTCAAAGCAATCGCAGAGGCAGAGGCATATCCGGGACCGTCCCTCATTATCGCTTACGCTCCGTGTATCAACCATGGTATCAAGAAAGGTATGAGCAAAGCACAGACCGAGGAGCAGCTCGCTGTTCAGACCGGATACTGGCATTGCTTCCGCTTCAACCCGGCACTCGCTGCAGAAGGCAAGAGCGCATTCACACTGGATTCCAAGGCTCCGTCAGGAGATTATCAGGAATTCCTGAACGGCGAGGTACGTTACAACTCTCTGAAACGTGCAAACCCGGCGAAAGCAGAAAGACTGTTCGGCAAGAACGAGCAGGAAGCAAAAGACCGTTACACTTACCTGAACAAACTCGTAAAACTGTACGGCGCAGAAGAAGAGTAATTCTTTTTCCTTAAAAAGAATTTGAAAAAGGAGAGAAGTCATACTTGAGAGAGTATGGCTTCTTTCTTTTTGGGAGAAAAAATGAATTAGCGACATTTGGCAATAGTTTTGTATCGTTTGTCAACATTTTTATCCCGGAAAATGTTGACAAACGATACATTTTTGCGCAAGAAGGCTTTGAGATATGGTATAATGTGCGTATCACGATATAATGAGCGTTAGCGAGAGGAATTTTATTATGTTGAAAATATATCTTGGAGAAATGAAAGGTGCAATCTATCATCCGCCAACCTATTTTGATAATTGTTATGAAGATGAATGGCTGACCACGCCACTGGCAAAAGAAATGATCCGCGATGTGGATCGCTCGGAGGTAATCAGTGCGCATCTGATTGACAGCCCGGTGCTTGGTCCGATTCCACCGAAAGATTTATCCGGAGGAATCAAAACGTTGCTGCTGATGGCATACGATACAGACGGAAAGATCTTTAATGCCTCCGTATGTGGAGATAATTGTGCAAAATGGATTTTAAAATTAGGAGAGCAAAAGGATCTGACGATTAATCTGCGTCATGTGATGCGGTTTGGCAAAGATCCTTTTGAAATCCTGATTTTAAATACAGGGACTATTGTGCGGAATATGTCCGAATTTGTAGATGTTGCCGAGGCTTATGTATAGGTGGATGTATGAAGGGAAAGAAAAGAGTTATTATTCAAAATAACAGAGTTCATTATGAATTTGTGATAAAGCGTAATATTACAATCATCCAGGGGGATAGTGCATCAGGAAAAACAACACTGGTAAATATGATCCGGCAGGCAGAAAATTTAGGGGAGTCCAGCGGAATCAACGTTTCCTGTGAAGTACCGTGCAGAGTGCTGGAAGGTGTTAATTGGAAAATTATTTTGGAAAACAGCCGGGAAAGCATCTTTTTCATAGACGAGGAGAATTATTTTATAAAAACAGAAGAATTTGCTTCTGCCATACGGGGTTCAGAAAACTATTTTGTATTGATTACGAGAGAAAACTTATATAATTTGCCGTATAGTGTAGAAGAGATTTATGGATTGCATGTTTCCGGAAAATACAGAGATACCAGAAAAATATATCAGAAAATGTATCAGATCTATCCCAAAACAGCACGGCTTCCTGTTAGAGTACAAAAAATAATTACGGAAGATTCCAATTCTGGGTATCAATTTTTTGAAAATGTATGTGCAGAAAGGAATATTACATGTGAAAGCGCTGGTGGAAAAACAAAAATACCGGAAATGATCGGCAAGGCAGGAACAGAAGAAACCTGTATTATTGCGGACGGTGCTGCAATTGGAGCAGAAATGAATCTTCTCAGCAATAAAATAGAGGAAAAACAGAACGTACATTTATATTTACCGGAGTCTTTTGAATGGCTGATTTTAAATTCAGATCTTTTACAGGACAAAGAGGTTCGTAAAATTCTGGAAAATCCAGAAGATTATATCGACAGCACAGAGTTTTTTAGCTGGGAACAATATTTTACAAAATTGCTGATTCAGAAAACAGAAGGAACATATTTGCAGTATAAAAAAGCAAAATTAAATCCATCTTATTTGCAGGATAAAAATAAAAACAAAATACTGGAGAGTATACAAGGGATTCAGTGGAAAATAAAATCCTTAAAATAGCAAAAATAATGAAAGAATAGAGAGAAGAACATGAACTATACAATTTATGACTATCTCGGCCTGTTTTTCTTTTACGCCTTCCTTGGATGGCTTCTGGAAACTTCTGTGGCCGCGATCCGGAAAAAACATATGGTAAACAGAGGATTCTTAAATGGTCCGCTCTGCGCCATCTATGGAATCACAGCTGTCTTTATGACACGTTATCTGTATGAACTGCAGTCAAGCCCCGTCTTTTTGTTCCTTGGCTGTATGATTATCGCTACCGCAGTCGAGTGGCTGGCCGGTCACGCACTGGAACGCATTGGCCATGGCAAATGGTGGGACTATTCCAATAAAAAATGGAACATGGACGGCTATATCTGCCTTCAGTATTCTGTACTATGGGGAATTTTAGGACTGCTTGCCATGAAAATCGGCAATCGCCTCTGCTTTACAGTTCTTCATTCAATTCCGGCCGGTTTCCTGCATATCACATCCTGGATTCTCTTTGGTATATTGATAGTAGATGCCGTCGGTTCCTATGCTGTTCTGCACCACATCACGAAAAAAATGCCGCGGATCAGCGCTATGAACGATCAGATCGACGCCTTCACCAGACGCCTTTCTGTCCGTGTTTACCGCTATCTGGAGCGTCGTGTGGAACGTGCCTATCCGGCCGTACAGCCAGTTCCGGAGAAAAAAGAGAAAACAGAAACCGGCGTATTTGCCGAAGGATGCAGCTTTTACAAAATCGTTCTTCTCTTCATCATCGGCGCATTTTTGGGCGATATTACAGAAACCATATTCTGCCGCATCACCGCCGGTGTCTGGATGAGCCGCAGCAGCCTTGTCTGGGGCCCGTTCAGCATCGTCTGGGGCCTGGCCATCGCCCTCGCTACCTGGTTCCTCTACAACTACCGCGACCGCTCCGATGGATTCCTGTTTGCCTTTGGTACCTTCCTCGGCGGAGCCTACGAATACATCTGCAGTGTGTTCACCGAAATCGTATTCGGAAAAGTCTTCTGGGACTACAGCGACATTCCCTTCAACCTCGGAGGCCGTATCAACCTCCTGTACTGTTTCTTCTGGGGAATAGCCGCCGTCGTCTGGCTCAAAAAATTCTATCCTGTCATTTCGCGCTGGATTGAAAAAATCCCGATGAAATTCGGAGAAATCATCACTTGGATCCTGATCGTGTTCATGGTGGCCAACATGCTCGTATCTACCCTTGCTCTCGCCCGATACGACGAACGCGCCCACCAAAAGCCCGCAGCTAATGCCATCGAGCAGACCATAGATGCCCATTTCCCGGACGCCCGAATGGAAAAAATCTACCCCAATGCCAAAGCGATTAACTAGAATGTGTTAAAAAACATTTCCGTAGTCTGCACGCCCCAATTACAGACTACAAAAAGCCCTCTCCCGCCGTCATGCAAAGTCAGGCCCCGTTTCGACAGCTTTGGTCTGCGCGGTCCGTCACCCCAAAAGAAAACCTTTGGCAACCCACCAAAAGTATGATATAATGTCACATAGATATTTTGGGGATACCATATCCTCTAAGAGCGAAGAAAGGACTCAACCACAAATGACAGTAGACAACAGCTTCACAATGAAGAAATTTCAAAGCATGGAAATCATCTATGTCACATTTTCCCAGATCACGAAACTCCCATACGTAGAGTGCGATCCGGAAACCTTTGACGATCAGGTATATATGTTTACCGAAGAAGAAGCAGCTAAAGAATTTGCAAAATCCTATGTAGAGAAGAATACCCCGCTGCTTACCGTAAAAGTACTGCGCAAGCAGATGCCGAACTTCTATATGGGCCTCTACGCAGAAGGTGTCAACATGGTCATCTTCCACGAAGGCGATCAGACCCGCCGCATCGAGCTGGAGCAGATCTTCCCGAAACCGGACATGGAAAAAATGAACAAACAGCATCTTCCAGTCCTCAACCCTGGCGTACAGCTCACTGTAGTCTATTTCCTGCAGGAGCTCCGCAAACCAAACCAGAGAAGAGACGATGCCGAGCGCATGCAGCACCTGCGTGAACTCGAAGAAGAAATGCTTGTCAACCTGATGCGAAGCAAATTCATCCTTGCCATCGACATCTCCCAGGTACAGGGCGAATTCGATCCGGCCAACCCGGGACCGGATGTGCGCATCCCGTACATCAAAAACCAGAACGAAGAAATCTTCCAGCCATTGTTCTCCGATATCGGTGAATTCCAGAAATTCCGTCCGGATCCGCAGGCAAAACTCCGGCTGGCAGCCATCCCGTTCCAGCACCTTCTGCCGTACCTGATGAAACAGGCCAAAGGCTTCGTCATCAACCCGTCCGGCTTCAACCTTCTGTTGACCAGAGAACAGCTCCAGCGAATCATGGGAGCCCAGGCGCAGAGCGTCCGCCCGAATCTCGAGGCGATGATGGCACAGGCTGCCGCAGCTCAGGCGCAGAGAAATGCGCAGAACAATGCTGCAAATGACGAAGTAAAAGATCATGTGGATGAGGCGGAAACTACCGACGCAGAAACAGACCACGAAGAATAAAAACCGACAGGGCCGCAGAAAATCCCAGTAAACGGGCACTGCGGTCCGTTTTTGACTGCATAAAACCGGAAATAACCGAGAAAAACAACAAGAAAGGACACTTTTAACATGAACGCAGAACATTGCAAAGCCTATACCCTGCTGCAGGAACAGCAGATTGACGATATCCATGCACACGGCTACCTCCTCCGCCACAACAAGAGCGGTGCCCGCGTGCTCCTTCTCGAAAACGAAGATGACAACAAAGTCTTCAACATCGCGTTCCGTACCCCGCCGGCCGACAGCACCGGCGTAGCCCACATCCTCGAGCACAGCGTCCTCTGCGGCTCCCGCGAATTCCCGTTAAAGGATCCCTTCGTAGAACTCGTCAAAGGATCCCTGAACACGTTCTTAAATGCTATGACCTACCCGGATAAAACCATGTACCCGGTAGCCAGCACCAACGATGCCGACTTCCAGAACCTGATGCATGTCTACATGGACGCCGTATTCTACCCAAACATTTACAAACACGACGAAATCTTCCGTCAGGAAGGCTGGAGCTATCATCTGGAAAGTGAAGACGGCCCGCTGACCTACAACGGTGTTGTATACAACGAGATGAAAGGAGCCTTCTCCTCCGCAGACGATGTCCTGGAGCGTGAAACCTTCAACACCCTGTTCCCGGACACTCCGTACGGCGTAGAATCCGGCGGAGATCCGTCCTGCATCCCGAACCTGACCTACGAAAACTTCCTGAATTTCCATCAGACCTATTACCATCCGTCCAACAGCTATATCTACCTGTACGGAAACATGGATATGGAAGAAAAACTGGCATGGATGGATGAAAAATACCTGTCCCATTTTGATGCAAAAGAAGTAAAATCCGAAATTCCGTATCAGAAACCATTTGCAGAGACCCTCGATATTGTACACGAGTACCCGGTACTCGATGGCGATCCGCTTGAAAACAATGCGTACCTGTCCTACAACATGGTCATCGGCAGCGGTCTGGATGTAAAATTAAACGTGGCATTTTCTGTTCTGGAGTATGCACTCCTTGACACACCGGGAGCCCCGGTCAAACAGGCACTCCTTGACGCACACATCGGAAAAGATGTTTACGGCTCCTACGAGGACGGCATCCTGCAGCCATTCTTCTCCATCGTAGCCAAGAACGCCGATGAAAATGAGAAAGAAAAATTCCTGTCCATCATCCGCGGCACCCTCGAGGATATCGTGAAAAACGGCATGGATCAGAAAGCCATCGAGGCAGGCATCAACTATTTCGAATTCCGTTTCCGTGAGGCGGACTTCTCCAGTTTCCCGAAGGGCCTGATGTACGGCATTGACGTCTTCGACAGCTGGCTGTACGACGAGAACAAACCGTTCGCCTACCTGCAGCAGCTTGCGATCTACGATGAGCTGAAAAAACTGGCAAAAGAAGGCTATTTCGAAGACCTGATCCAGACGTATCTGCTGGACAACACCCATGCCTCCATCGTGACCCTCATTCCAAAGACCGGTCTTGCCGCAGAAAATGATGCAAAGACCGCAGAAAAACTGCAGAAATACAAAGAGAGCCTGTCAAAAGAAGAGATCGAGAAAATCATTGCTGACACCAAAGAGCTGGCAGCATATCAGGAAGAAGAGGAGAGCGAGGAAGCACTCGAGACGATTCCGCTCCTGAAACGAAGCGATATCAAACGTGAGTCTGTCAAACTTTACAATGACGAGCATGAAGTCGATGGAACGACGGTTCTTCATCACAACGTATTCACGAACGGCATCGGTTACTTAAGCTTGCTGTTTGATACGAAAAATGTGCCGAACGATCTGATCCCGTACATGGGCGTATTAAAATCCGTTCTCGGCTATGTGGACACCGAACACTACACCTACGGCGAACTGTTCAACGAGATCAATGCACAGACCGGCGGCATCAACTGCGGACTGCAGGTATTCCGCATTCCGGAAAATGATGACGACTGCCGCAGAATGTTCGGCATCCGCGCGAAATTCCTGTACGACAAACTGGATTTCGTCATGAAAATGATCGAGGAAATCCTGAATACCTCCCGCCTGGATGACGAGAAACGTCTTCACGAGATCATCTCCAGCATGAAATCCGGCCTGCAGAACCGCCTGTCTTCCGCCGGAAATGCAACGGCTGTGATGCGTGCAGCTTCCTATTACTCCCCGATGAGCAATTTCCAGGACCGCATCGCAGGCATCGGCTTCTGCCAGCTCTTAAAAGATCTGGACGAGAACTTCGATGAGAAAAAAGCAGAACTGATTAAAAATCTGCAGATCCTGATGAAATACATCTTCCGCAAAGAGAATCTGACCGTCTCCTATACCGCAGACGAGACAGGCTACGCACCGCTGGAAGAAAAAATCGCAGCATTCAAAGAGAATCTGTACACCGACGAAGTGGAGCCGGGCAGCATTGTGTATGACTTTGAACAGAAAAACGAAGCCTTCCAGACCTCCGGCCAGGTACAGTACGTGGCACTCTGTGGAAACTTCGAGCGCGAAGGCTACGACTACACAGGAGCCCTGCGCATCCTGCGTGTCATGCTGAGCTATGACTATCTGTGGATCAACATCCGTGTCAAAGGCGGCGCTTACGGCTGCGGCGGAGCTTTCGGAAGAGGCGGAAACGCGTGCATTTCTTCCTACCGTGACCCGAACGTCGGAAGAACCCTTGAAGTATACCGCGGTATCGGCGATTACGTGCGCAATTTCGAAGCAGACGAGCGCCAGATGACCAAATACATCATCGGAACGATCAGCGAACTCGACGTCCCGATGAACCCGTCCGCAAAAGGCCAGACCTCCGAGAGCGCATGGTTCAACGGCATCACCGAAGCAGACTTCCAGCAGGAGAGAGATCAGATCCTCGATGCAACCCTGGATGACATTCATGCACTGGCAGACCTTGTAGATGCAGCCTTAAAACAGAACAACATCTGCGTTGTCGGAAGCGAAGCAGCCATTCAGAAAGAGAAAGAACTGTTTAAGAACGTAGAGAACTTATAAATGAGGAGAAGAGACAGCAATGGAAAACAATGCAAATTATAAATCCGGCTTTGTAGCCCTGATCGGCCGTCCGAACGTGGGAAAATCCACGCTGATGAACCACCTGATCGGACAGAAGATTGCGATTACATCCAAGAAACCGCAGACCACCCGCAACCGCATCCAGACCGTTTATACGTGTGACGAGGGACAGATCGTGTTCCTCGACACACCGGGTATCCACAAGGCGAAAAATAAGCTCGGCGAGTACATGGTCGATGTAGCCGAGAAAACGTTAAAAGAAGTCGATGTGATTCTCTGGCTGGTAGAGCCGAGCAACTTCATCGGAGCAGGAGAGCGCCATATCGCAGAGATCCTGGAGAAAGTCAATGCGCCGGTCCTCCTCATTATCAACAAGACCGATACCGTGGAGAAAGACAAAATCCTGGAATTCATCGATACGTACCGCAAGCTGTTCCAGTTTGCCGAGATCATTCCGTGCTCGGCACTCCGCCATCAGAACACCGATGACATCATTCCGAGCATCTTCAAATATCTGCCGTACGGCCCGCAGTTCTACGATGAGGACACCATCACCGATCAGCCGATGCGCCAGATCGTGGCTGAGATCATCCGCGAGAAAGCACTGTACGCCTTAAACGAAGAGATCCCGCACGGCATCGCCGTTGTGATTGACCAGATGAAAGACCGCCCGAACGGAAAAATCGTTGATATTGATGCGACCATCATCTGCGAGCGCGATTCCCACAAGGGCATCATCATCGGAAAACAGGGCGCGATGCTCAAGAAGATCGGAAGCAACGCGCGGTATGAGCTGGAGCAGATGCTGGAGCAGAAAGTCAACCTGAAGCTCTGGGTCAAAGTCAAAAAAGACTGGCGCGACAGCGATTTCCTCGTGAAGAACTTCGGATATGATAAAAAGAAACTCGATTTATAATATTGCATTATAATAAGGAAGAAACATGCGAGAACCAATCAATGTAAGCGGAATGGTATTATCCGCCTCCCCGGTCGGAGAGTATGACAAGCGCGTCGTGATCCTGACCCGGGAGCTCGGCAAAATCACCGCCTTCGCGCGCGGCGCCCGCCGCATGAAAAGCCCGCTGATGGCCGTCTCCAATCCGTTCGTCTTCGGCGAGTTTCAGGTTTACGAGGGCCGTGACAGCTACACCCTCTCCGGCGCAAACATTAAAGAATACTTCCTCGACCTGGCGCAGATGCAGCCCGGCGTTTATTACGGCTTTTATTTTCTGGAACTGGCCGAATATTTCGGCCAGGAAGGAAACGATGAAACCCAGATGCTGAACCTTCTGTACGTGACGATGAACGCCATCCGCCGCGGAAAACAGGACCTCCGCCTGATCCGGTGCATCTTCGAACTGCGGACGATCACAATCAGCGGAGAAGCACCGCAGATGTTCTCCTGCATGGAGTGCGGCACGAAAGAGAATCTGACCGTTTTCTCCCTGCGCGACAGCGCCATCTACTGCCCAAACTGTGGAAAAACCATCAGAGATCCATGGCCGCTGCAGCCGGGCACCGTGCTGGCATGCCGCTATATCATTGCGGCACCGCTCGCGAAGCTGTATGGTTTTACCGTAAATGAAGAGATCCTGGACGAACTGGAACGATTGCTGCGTGCATATCTCCATCGCTATGTCGAAAAGAAGATGAAAACATTACAGATTCTGGATGTGATGAAATAATATAAAATGTAATAATTTGCAAAAATGTGAAATAATTATGTCCAAAAGTGTGTCCACACCTTTACAAATAAGTAGAAATGGGATAGAATATTTGGAATAAAGAAAAAAATGGTTCTGTATTCGTCACAGAAGATATTGCAAATGCATAGTACCAGAAAAAATGAGAAGGTTTTAGTGAAAATGGTAATATAAAAGCTAGAAAAACTATGCGAAACAAGAGAATGTTACGAGTACGGCGAAAAAAATACGACAGGGGAGAAAGGTATGTACAAAAAATCATCCACAGGATGGCTGAAGCATCTGGATTTTATGGTTCTTGATATTATCTGTCTTCAGCTGGCTTTCGTCATGGGTTATTTCTTAAGACATCACAGTTTTAAGCCATATGGAAGCCCAATTTACCGAAATGAGGCTATCGTATTCGCTCTGATCCAGCTGATGATCATGTTTTTTGACGATTCCTTCAAAAACGTCATGAAGCGCGGATACCTCGTGGAAATCGGAATGACTGTAAAAAATATGGTATACATCATCGTTCTTGGTGTATTCTACCTGTTCCTGATTCAGGAGGGAGATCAGTTCTCCAGAGCAACCATTATGCTGACCGGTGCTCTGTACGGAATGCTTTCCTATCTGATGCGCATCGGATGGAAGGCTGTGGTAAAGAAACGCAGCAGCGGGGAACACAGCGGCCGTTCGCTTCTGATCATCACGACCGAAAAACAGTCACAGTCCGTTGTAAAGAGCATGCTGGATTTCGATTACATCGGCGTTCGTCCGACTGGCGTTGTTCTCGTAGACCAGGACAGAACCGGACACAAAATCCACGGCGTACCGGTGGTATCGAACCTTGCAGATGCAGCTGAGTATGTCTGCCGTGAGTGGTTCGACGAAGTGCTGATCGTTCTGCCGGAAGGCAGAGAAATCCCGCAGAAAGTATTCGACGCATTCGCCGAGATGGGCATTACGATCCACGTAAAAATTGCGGACGTGAACGAAATGCAGGGAAAAAATCAGACTGTAGAGCGCATGGGCAACTATACCGTGGTCACCACCTGCATCAATATGGCAAGCGCAGGACAGCTTGTGCTGAAACGAATCATGGACATCTGCGGCGGTCTTGCCGGATGTATTCTGACCGGAATCATCTTCCTGTTCGTTGCCCCTGCGATTTATATCAAGTCTCCGGGCCCGATCTTCTTCTCACAGTACCGTGTCGGAAAGAACGGAAGAAAATTCAAAATTTACAAGTTCCGTAGCATGTACATGGATGCGGAAGAGCGGAAAAAAGAACTGATGAAACAGAACCGCGTCAGCGATGGTCTGATGTTCAAAATGGAGAATGACCCGCGTGTCATCGGAAGCGAAAAAGGACCAGGCAAAGGAATCGGAAACTTTATCCGCAAAACCTCGCTGGATGAATTCCCGCAGTTCTTCAATGTGTTAAAAGGCGACATGAGCCTTGTAGGAACCCGTCCGCCGACAGTGGATGAGTGGGAGAAATATGAGCTCCATCACAGAGCAAGACTGGCAATCAAGCCGGGACTGACTGGTATGTGGCAGGTAAGCGGACGAAGCGAGATTACAGATTTTGAAGAGGTTGTAAAACTGGATACGAAGTACATTTCAGAATGGTCCTTTATGCTGGATATTAAGATTTTGTTTAAAACTGTACTGATTGTATTAGGCCAGAAAGGTTCTATGTAAAAAAAATGAAAAATGGAGATATATTGTAGTTTTGGGAGTAGTGTGGTAAAATAAAGGTAAATTTTAAGAAAAATTTATGAATGGAAGCGCAAAGAAGTCCTGATGACGGCGAAAAGGAAAAAGGCTTCCTTTGACAGGTGGTCCAAATAATGTTAATTATTTGGACCTTTTTATGTGAACTTCCTGAAATATTAACTCTCGTTTCGACATGTTCTTGCTTTAAGCCAGTTGTAGCATACTTTAAAAGGAATTTTATGAGAGTTAATTTTATAGGAAGTTCACATATATACTACCACAAAAGTAATTATCTTTCACTGACAACTATCCTAACACACAGGGGATTGAAAAAGTCATAAAGTTATGGTATAATCGAAAACAAAAGTTCATGAAAAATGAAAGAAGGAAGTATATGAACAACTCAAAACAAGATATATTGAACAACCTGATAAAAGAACCCTTCATCAATCAGCGTATCCTTGCCGCACAGACCGGCCATTCGCTTGGAATCGTCAATCGTTCGATCAAGGAACTGATTTCAGAAGGTTACCTGGATGAAGAGATCCGTCCGACGGAAAAGACACTGCGTGAGGCAAAAGAGAAAGCGCCGAAAAACGCCATTATCCTTGCCGCCGGATTTGGTATGCGGATGGTTCCGATTAATACAGAGACACCGAAAGGACTTCTGGAAATCAAGGGAGAGCGGCTGATAGAGCGCACAATCCGTCAGCTTCATGAAGTCGGCATTACAGAGATTTACGTCGTTGTCGGATTTATGAAAGAGCAGTATGAATATCTGATCGATGAATACGGCGTAGAATTGATCGTCGCTCCGGACTATGTGTCGAAAAACAATCTGCATTCCCTGAAAACGGCGGCAGCCCATTTATCAAACAGCTACATCATTCCCTGTGATATCTGGTGTGAAAAGAATCCATACAGCAGAAACGAATTATATTCCTGGTACATGGTCAGCGATCTGGTGGATGATGACAGTACCGTCCGCGTAAACCGGAAGCAGGAGCTGGTCGTACAGAAAGAACAGGCAGGCGGAAACGCGATGATCGGCATCTGTTATCTGCTGGAAACAGAAGCGGAGATCGTGCGGGAGCGTCTGGAAGAACTGGGAAGAGATTCCCGATACGACGGAGCGTTCTGGGAGGAAACCTTATACCGGAAAGACAGAATGATTGTGACCGCCCGTGTTGTACATGCAGCAGATGCCGTAGAAATTAATACTTATGAGCAGCTGCGTGAGATCGACAGCGATTCCAGCCAGCTGCAGACGGATGCCATTCAGGTGATCTGTGAAGCACTTGGAGCACAGCAGGACGAAGTAACAAACATTACAGTTCTGAAAAAAGGAATGACAAACCGATCCTTTTTATTCTCCTGTAAAGATAAAAAATACATTATGCGAATTCCGGGAGAGGGAACCGATCAGTTGATCAACCGCAGGCAGGAAGCCGCTGTATATCAGACGATCGCCGGCCGCAGGATCTGTGATGAGATTGCCTATATTAACCCGGAGAACGGCTACAAAATCACAGAATATCTCGAAGGTGCGCGGGTCTGCGATGCAGAAAATGAGGAAGATCTTCAGAAATGCATGAAGAAACTGCGGGAGTTTCACGGGCAGAAATTAAGAGTAGACCATTCCTTCGACCTGTTCGGACAGATGGAATACTATGAAAGCCTCTGGGAAGGAACTCCGTCAGCATATAAAGATTACGAAAAGACGAAAGCGCATGTGCTTCAGTTAAAGGATTACATCGAAGCAAATGCCGGAGAGTGGGTGCTCACTCACATTGATGCCGTGCCGGACAATTTTCTGTTTGTGGAAGAAAACGGAAAAGAGGAGATCCGCCTGATCGACTGGGAATACGCCGGAATGCAGGATCCGCATGTGGATATCGCAATGTTTTGTATCTATTCTCTCTACAAAAAAGAGCAGGTGGATCATCTGATTGATCTTTATTTTGAAGGAAACTGTGACGACAGAACACGCATAAAAATCTACTGCTACATCGCGGTCTGCGGTCTGCTCTGGAGCAACTGGTGCGAATATAAACGGAAATTAGGCGTGGAATTCGGAGAATATTCCCTGCGGCAGTACCGCTATGCAAAAGATTATTACAAAATAGTCCAGCAGGAACTGGGAGAGGAAGGAAAAGAAATATGTACAAAGTAGAGCGCGCCATTATTATGGCGGCAGGCCTCGGAAACCGGATGAAGCCGGTAACGTTAAAAACACCAAAACCGCTGGTCCGGGTAAACGGTGTGCGGATGATTGATACCGTCATCGATGGACTGCACAAAAACGGAATCACAGAAATTTACGTGGTAATCGGTTACCTCAAAGAACAGTTCCAGACACTGGAAGAGGAGTACCCGGGACTGAAACTGATCGACAATCCGTGGTACGATACCTGCAACAACATCGCATCGCTGTATGTGGCGCGGGAACATCTGGAAAATGCGATTATTCTTGATGGTGACCAGATCATCTATCATCCGGAAATTCTGGCACCGGAGTTTGAGCGATCCGGTTACAACAGCGTGTGGACCGATGATGAGACTGACGAGTGGCTGCAGACCGTGGAAAACGGCATTGTGACAGGCTGTAGCAGAACCGGCGGAAAGGGCGGATGGCAGCTATACAGCATTTCCCGATGGACAGCAGAAGATGGAAAGCGGCTGAAAGGCCATCTGGAGCAGGAGTTTGAAGTAAAGAAAAACCGTCAGATTTACTGGGACGATGTGGCAATGTTCTGTTATCCGAAAGAGTATCAGCTTGGCATCCGGCCAATGAAGGCAGAGGATATCATAGAAGTAGACAATTTCAGCGAGCTTGTTGCACTCGATGCATCGTATGCGGATTACGCAGAAAGGGAAGAAAATGAACAGTAAAAACCAACAGAAGAAAAAAGAAATCGACTGGATGATCACGCTGGTGCCTCTGGCGCTGATCGTTGCTCTATGTATCGTATTTTTCTTTGCACCGGAGCAGTCGAATCAGGTACTTGGCCAGATTCGATTTCTGTTTGGAGACACCTTTGGAACGTATTACCTGGTCATCGGACTTGGCATTTTCTTTCTGTCTCTGTTTCTGGCAGGCTCCAAATACGGAAATATTGTGCTTGGAAAGCCGGATGAAAAGCCAAAATATTCCTTTTTTGCATGGGGATGCATGATGTTTACCTGTGGTCTGGCAGCAGATATTCTGTTTTATTCGTTCTCTGAGTGGATTTTGTACGCAACAGATCCTCACATCGCAGAACTTGGCAGCATTCAGGACTGGGCAGGCGTATTTCCACTGTTTCACTGGAGCTTTATCCCGTGGGGATTCTATCTGGTACTGGCTGTTGCGTTTGGCTTTATGCTTCATGTAAGAAAACGAAACCGTCAGAAATACAGCGAGGCGTGCCGTCCGATTCTGGGAAAACAGACAGATGGAATTGGCGGCCGTCTGATTGACCTTCTGGCTGTCTTTGCACTGCTGGCCGGAACTGCTACCACTTTTAGTGTGGCAACTCCTCTGATGGCGGAAATCATCGGCGAGCTGTTCCATATGGAAGTCAGCAGAACTGTGATTAATATTATCATTCTTCTGATCACCTGCTGTGTTTATACCTATTCTCTTCTGCATGGATTCAAAGGAATCAGCATTCTGGCCAAGGTGTGCATTTATCTGTTTTTCGGACTTCTTGCCTTCGTCCTGCTGTTTGGGGGAGAGACGCGGTATATTATTGAAACTGGATTTTCTTCTCTTGGAAAAATGATTCAGAACTTTATCGGCTTATCGACGTATACGGACCCGATGCGTACGACAAACTTCCCACAGAACTGGACCATTTATTACTGGGCATACTGGATGGTATGGTGTGTGGCAGCACCGTTCTTCATTGGCAGCATTTCCCGCGGAAGAACCGTGCGCCAGACAATTCTCGGCGGATACGGTTTTGGTGTGGGTTCCACGCTTGTCAGCTTTATTATTCTTGGAAATTATTCGATGGGAAAGCAGATTTCAGGTGCAATTGATTTCATTTCGCAGTATAATGAAAATGGGGATTTATATCATCTGATCGTGTCGATGATCAAAACCATGCCGTGTGCACCGCTGATTATGGTTGTTGTATTAGTTACGATGGTTGCATTTTATGCGACATCGTTCGACTCGATCGCATTGACGGCATCGTGCTACAGCTACCGGAAACTGGAAGACGGCGAAGAGCCGGCAAAAGGAATTCAGCTGATGTGGTGTATCCTGCTGATCCTGCTTCCGATTGCACTTCTTTTTGCAGAGAGTTCCATGAACAGTCTGCAGTCTGTCAGTATCGTAGCGGCATTTCCGATCGGCATTGTGATCGTGATGATTGCGGTCAGCTTCTTAAAAGATGCAAAACTGTATTTAGAAGAATTGCAGGGAGGAAAAGCGCATGGAGAGGAGAAAAAAGAGAATCGTTAAACTGACAGCATTTTTGTTTCTGCTTGCGGCATCCATTTTTGTGATGCCGCAAAAGGCGTTTGCGGACGAAAATGAGGATGTTACATTGCCGACGGGCGATATTAAACCCATGGAACCACAGCAGGATGAGTCCGGGATTGATACATACGGGGCCGATGAAGGCGATGAGTTCAGCGGAACGGAGTATGAATTGTATACGGTTCTGGAGAATCGTGTGAAAGAAGCGATGCTGGCTGGAAATGAATGGGTATCCATTAAAGATTTAAAAATAAGAAGGGATACCTATGACTTAAGCTTTTATTATGGCTATTCGCCGTATTTTCCGAGTGATACGTATAATAGAATCATTGCCTGGTATGGTGATGCATACTATACAGGTTTGAGAATTACCAATACATTCGGAACACCGGAAGAAACCAAACAGATTTTTAATGCAGTGGATGAGAAACTGGCATCCATCTACAAACTGGTGAACAATTCCATGACAGATGAGCAGAAGGCGCTTGTAATTCACGATTATCTGGTATCGCATGCAGAGTATGATCTGAATTATAAGAATTATACCAGTTATGGTGTACTGATGGACGGAAGAGGTGTGTGTCAGTCGTATGCATTGGCCTATATGTATATTCTGAATCATTTGGGAATCGAAAATCCCCCATGGTTGAATGGAAGCGTTCAACCATGGGGGATTTTAATGGATGTTCCTCTTGCAGTCCCCACCATTTTGTGTTACCATAAAACACGCAAATAACCAACAGCAAGGAGTTCTATTTTACATGAACATTACCTCAAAATACCGTTCTCTTTCCGTCCAGGCGAAGGCGGCGCTTTGGTTTACGATCTGCAGTTTCTTACAGAAAGGCATTTCGTTCATCACAGTTCCGATTTTCACGCGTCTGATGAGCACCGAGGAGTACGGAACCTATACGGTTTATCTGTCCTGGCTGCAGATTTTGACGATTTTGACGTCGCTGTACTTATTTAATGGTGTTTACGACAACGCGATGGCAAAGTACGAGAAACAGCGGGATGAGTATACATCTGCAATGCAGGGACTGACACTTGTGATTACGGGTGCAGTTTTTGCATTGTATTGTTTTACGTCGGGTTTCTGGGAGAAGATTCTGAATCTGCCGAAATCCATGATTTTGTTGATGTTTCTGGAAGCGCTGCTGAGTCCGGCGCTTTCTTACTGGTCGGGGCGGCAGCGGTTTGAGTATCGGTACCGGATTCTGGTCTGCGTGACGATTCTGCAGGCGCTGATGAACCCGATCGCGAGCCTGGTGCTGATCCGTATCAACGGCGGTACGGCCATGATGCGGATCTTAGGTATCGTCGGGGTGCAGGTCTGCATCTGTGTGCCGATTATTGTGTTCCAGTTTTGCAAAGGAAAAGAGTTCTTTTCGAAGGAACACTGGGGCTACGCACTGCGGATCGGAATTCCGATTGTGCCGCATTATCTGTCCGGTATTATCCTGAATCAGGGCGACCGCATCATGATCGACAAGATGGTCGGAAAGACGGAAGTTGCGCTGTACGGGCTGGCGTACAGCATTGGTATGCTGGTGCAGCTTTTCATCAGCGGTATGAACAGTGCATTGACACCGTGGATGTACAGCAAGATCAAAAAGGGCGACATCCGCTCGATGCGGAAGGTGCTGCAGCTTCTTAGTATTGTAGTGGTCGGCATAGCCGTGGCGCTGATGCTGATCAGTCCGGAGCTGGTGCTGATTTTCGGATCGCCGAAGTACCGCGAGGCGGTGTACGTCATTCCGCCGGTGGCAGCGAGTGTGTTCTTTATCTTTATTTATAATATTCTCTCGATGCCGCAGTTCTATTATGAAAAAACACAGTTTCTGATGGCTGCATCCATGGCGGCGGCTGGAGCGAATGTGGTGCTGAACTTTATTTTTATCCGCCTGTTCGGTTACATCGCGGCCGGTTACACGACGCTGGCATGCTATATGCTGTATTCGGTCGGCCATTATATTGTGAGCAAACGGATTCTGGTGAACGAAGGAATCCAAGAAAATCTGATGAATCCAGGATTTCTTCTGGCGTGCTCCGTTTTTCTGATTGGAGCAAGCATCATCTGCAATCTTATTTTCCCGTACAGAATCCTGCGTTACGCGATTCTGCTCGCAAGTGCAGGGTTGGTCTTCTGGAAGAAAGAACTTCTGCTGAAGACGATGGCGGATATCCGGAAAAAATAAAAAAGTGGGGGAGGATTTGAAACGAATGTTCAGAGACTCCCCGTTTTTGTGCGTTTTTTCTTGACAGTCACAGAAAAAACGATACAATGAAAGAATGAAGAAAAGTAAGGCATTTTAATTAGAGAAGGAAAAATTACATGAGCACCAGTATTTCAATAAAAGAACTAAAAGAGCTCGATCCGTCAAGCTATCAGATCGTCGATATCCGCGATGCGGTAGAGATCTCCCACGGCGCGATTCCGGGAGCGCTTGTGATGAAGACAGAAGAAATCGAGACAAGTGATGCGATTGACCGGAGCAAAAAGACGATTATCTGCTGCAGCCGCGGCCGGTTCAGTGTCGCAGCGGCGGAAGAATTACAGGAAAAGGGCTGGGACGCTGTGAGCCTGGAGGGCGGTTACATCGCCTGGCTGATGGATGTGATGAGCGCGCCGGAGGAGCAGGACAAGGCGGCAGACGTGGAGAAGAGTCTCCGCAAAAAATTCAAAAAGTCGATCTGGTCCAAATTTACGAAAGCGATCAACACATACGAGCTGGTAAAACCGGGCGATAAAATCGCTGTCTGTATTTCCGGCGGAAAAGATTCGATGTTGATGGCGAAATGCTTTCAGGAGTTAAAGCTTCACAATAAATTTGATTTCGAAGTAAAATTCGTTGTCATGGACCCGGGATACAGCCCGGAGAACCGCAAGGTGATCGAGGATAACGCAAAGAGCCTCCATATTCCGATCACGATTTTCGAGACCGATATTTTCGATTCGGTTTACCATGTCGAAAATTCGCCGTGTTACCTCTGCGCGAGAATGCGCCGCGGCCATCTGTACCATTTTGCACAGCAGCTTGGCTGCAACAAGATCGCACTTGGCCATCATTACGATGATGTCATTGAGACAATCCTCATGGGAATGCTCTACGGTGCGCAGGTGCAGACGATGATGCCGAAGCTTCACAGCATCCACTTCGAGGGCATGGAGCTGATCCGCCCGCTGTATCTGGTGCGCGAGGATGATATCAAGGCGTGGAGAGATTATAACGGTCTGCATTTTATCCAGTGTGCCTGCAAGTTTACCGATACCTGCACGACCTGCAATAACGAGGAGAATCGTTCGAAACGCGTGGAGATCAAGGAACTGATCAAAAACCTGAAAAAGGTGAATCCGTTCGTGGAGAGCAATATTTTCCGCAGTGTCGAAAATGTCAACATTGACACCGTGGTCGGCTACAAGCAGCACGGCATCCGCCACAATTTCCTGGAAGGATACGACGACAATCCGGGGTATGTGCCGGAGGCAGAAAAAGCGGCGGCGGAGACGGAATAAAAAGAAGGAACTCTATGCACAGAAAAATAGAAGAAACGCCGGAGCGGGAGAAAATGCTGATCCGGCTGAAAGAGCTCCGTCTGGAACGCGGTTACTCGATGACGCAGGCGGCGCGGAAGATTTTCAGTCACCCGGACACCTACAACCGGTATGAAAAAGGCATTCGTGAGATTCCGCTGGATTCGCTGATGCTGCTGGCGAAGACGTATGACTGCAGTCTCGACTATCTGGCAGGTGTTTCAGACCGGCCGAGAAAATATGGAAGGTGATGCAGATGGCAATTCCTCTTTATCTGACGACGATTGAACAGGATATTTTTGATACATTCCGGTATCTGCCGCATGCCGTTGCAGTCGGTGTCGGCTTTGTGACGGTTGCAGCAGCGTGGAAAAACCAGCAGATGATAAAGAAACAAAAACGGCTGGAGCATGCGCATGCGGTTCCTGGCACCCAGCTTCTGCTGTGGTTTCTGGTAGCAGTCTATTTTGCGATGATGCTTTCTATTACGCTGTTTTCCAGAGAACCGGGTTCGAGAACGGGCGTGGATGTGAAGCTGTTTGAAACCTGGGGAAACCAGCGGCTGCCGGACCGGTATTTTGTGGAAAATATTCTGCTGTTTCTCCCGTTCGGCGTATTGCTGCCGGCGGCGGTTCCGTCTCTTCGGAAAGGATGGTGCTGCGTCTATGCGGCGTTTTCCACAAGCATGATGCTGGAAACAGTGCAGCTCTTAACAGAGCGCGGCTACTGCCAGTTAGATGATGTTGTGACGAATACGCTTGGAGCAGCCATCGGGTATCTGGTGTTTGCACTGGTGCGGAAATGTTGGAGAGGGAAGATAGAAGAATAGAAGGAAAACAAGAAGGCTCTGCCCAAATGGACAGAGCTTTTTTCTTCCCTGTTTTTATAGCAAGACCCGAAAATAATGCAAAAAATTCAGCACCGCAGAGCGTGAATTACTGCGTCACAGATTTTCGTCGTACCCCGGCACGCCTTCAAATCTGTTCCTTGCAATTCGCGCTCTGCAGCACTGCCTTTTTTGCATTATTTTCGGGTCTTGCTATAGATGGAAGTGCAGGAGAGTTAATCCACCCGTTCTTTCCCCCAGAAAAACAATGCCACGGTTCCCGGCCCTGTGTGGCTGCCGATGGTGGTTCCGATGTTGTTGATCTCGACTTTTCCGTTCAGATTGGGAAAGCGTTCCTCGATAAGATCCGCAACGGCCCGCGCATCGTCGTAGCAGGCGGACTGGGAAATGTAGCATTTGCCGGAGTAGGAGAGGCCGCCCTCGGCGTTTTCTTCCATCTGGTCGACGATTTTTTTGATGACTTTTTTCTTCGTACGGATTTTGAACCGCGGAATCAGCCGTCCTTCGTTGTCCATGTTGAGCAGCGGGCAGATGCCGAGGAGGCCGCCGATTGCGCCGGAGGCTTTGGAGATGCGGCCGCCGCGCACGTAGAAGGTGAGGTCCGTGGAGAAGAACCAGTGATGGACTTTGAGGCGGTTTTTCATCGCAAAATCGTAAACCTCTTCCAGCGGTTTTCCTTCATCGCGCAGGTCGGCAAGGCGGTCCATCAGAAGACCATAGCCGGAGGAAGCGCCGAGGGAATCCACGATGAGGATTTTCCGTTCCGGGTAGCGCTCTTCAAGGTCGGCTTTGGCGATCATCGCAGAATTCAGGACACCGGAAATGCCGGAGGAGAGGCAGACGTGGAGAATGTCTTTGCCGTCCTGCAGGAATGTTTCAAAATAGGCTTCAAATTCATCGGCATTCACCTGGGATGTTTTCGTGAAAGCGCCGGCGGCCATGGCGGCATAGAACTGATCGAACGGCATGGACTTGCCGAGATCATCCGCGTACTCGGTGTCATTTAATTTGTAATGGAAACAGATGTATGAGATTTCCCGTTTGGAGAAATGTTCTTCGGTAAGGTCTGCCGTAGAGCAGCAGCTGATGACATAGGAACTCATAAAATAATCCCTCCTTGTAAAAATGAAAGTAAGAACTCTGGTTTCTGTGCCTATTGTAGCATTCCGAATGGGAAAAGGCAACTGCGGAACGTGATTATATCCGTAATGAAAGGGGAAGCGAAATGGTGTCAAGCCTTGTATTTGCGGTGCGGCCTGTGGTAGAATAGAACTATGAGAATACGAAAATACAAGGAGGTTTTTGCATATGCAGAATTATTCAGGAGAAGAAGGGCTGCAGTATCATCTGCAGATCCGAAAAGGCGATGTGGGACGGTATGTGATTCTGCCGGGAGATCCCAAACGGTGTAAAAAAATTGCAGCTTACTTTGAGAACCCGGTGCTCGTCGCAGACAGCCGGGAATTTGTGACTTATACGGGTACTTTGGACGGTGTAAAGGTTTCCGTTACATCTACCGGCATCGGCGGTCCGTCGGCTTCCATCGCGATGGAAGAGCTGATCCAGTGCGGCGCCGATACGTTTATCCGCGTCGGAACATGCGGCGGTATGGCACTCGATGTAGAGGGCGGCGATATCGTGGTGGCAACGGGAGCGATCCGTGCGGAGGGAACGTCAAAGGAATACGCACCGATCGAGTTCCCGGCAGTCGCAGACCTTACCGTGACGAATGCGCTGGTGCAGGCGGCAAAGAATCTTGGGAAAAAATGGCATGCGGGCGTGGTACAGTGCAAGGATTCCTTCTACGGCCAGCACGACCCGGAGCAGATGCCGGTCGGCGATGAGCTGCTGAAAAAATGGGATGCATGGATGAAGCTTGGATGCAAAGCGTCAGAGATGGAATCGGCGGCACTCTTTATCGTGGCAAGTGCCCGCGGCGTCCGTGCCGGATCGGATTTTCTTGTGATGGGAAATCAGGAGAGAGTGAAACGCGGCATGGAGAACCACATTACGCACGATACGGAAGGTGCGATTCAGGTAGCCATCGAGGCACTGCGGATTCTGATCCGGGAAGATCAGAAATAAGAAAGAAAAAATAAGGGGATACTGGAAAGGGGATGCTGGATATGAAACAGGAAATCAGTACAGAAATAAAACAGGAGCTGGTAAAACAGGCTCTGGCAGCGCGGAAATTTGCGTATGTGCCGTATTCGAAATTCCGCGTAGGCGCGGCGGTTCTGGCAAAGAATGGAGCGATTTATACCGGTTGCAACATTGAAAATGCGGCGTATACACCGACAAACTGCGCGGAGCGCACCGCGGTCTTCAAAGCCGTATCCGAGGGCATAACGGAATTTGACGCGATCGCCGTCTGCGGCGGCCCGGGAGAGGCAGAGCCGGAGGATTTCTGCACACCGTGCGGTGTCTGCCGCCAGGTCCTGCGGGAATTCGTTGATCCGAACGAATTTCTCGTCCTTCTCTGCAAGGGCGACGGTTCCTGGAAAGAAATGACACTCGAGGAGCTGCTGCCAATGGGATTCGGAAAAGAAAATTTATAAACAGAAGGCGGAAAAGAAAAAATCCAGGGCAGGTACGGAAAGTACCGTATGCCCTGGATTTTTTATGTCCAAGATATAAAAATTATTTACTGAAATTTCGGCTCACAGGTCAGATCGCATCCCAGACGCTGGAACATTTTGCGGTCCACATCGGAGAGCATAACGCTGGAGTGCACCTGGCAGCCCTTTAACTGCGGCAGGCAGGAGAGTGCTTTCTGTGCATCCTCGCTCTGTGCAGCGGTAGCGGACAGGGCGATCAGAACTTCGTCAGTATGGAGACGCGGATTTTTGCTTCCGAGATACTTTGTTTTCAGTGTCTGGATCGGAGCGATGGATTCCGGTGAGAGAACGTGTACGTCGTGTTCAATACCGGAAAGGTCTTTTAAAGCATTCAGCAGAAGTGCTGCGCTTGAGCCGAGCAGATCGCTTGTCTTTCCGGTGATGATGCGTCCGTCCAAAAGCTCCATGGCAGCAGCCGGTGCGCCGGTCGCTTCAGCGCGGACAAGAGCCGGGGAAACGGTGGTGCGGTCTGCGGCAACGATGTTCTCCTGTTTCATCAGAAGCTCGATTTTGTAAGCCTCTGTCTCGGAACGGGAACCGTCTGCGATGCCGTCCACAGCGTTATAGTAGCGGCGGATGATCTCCTGGCGGGAAGCCTCGCAGCATGCGGCATCATCGACAATGCAGTTTCCGGCCATGTTGACACCCATGTCGGTCGGGGATTTGTATGGGCTCTCGCCGAAAATCTGCTGGAAAATGGCGCGCAGAACCGGGAAAATCTCAACATCACGGTTATAGTTGACGGTTGTTACATCGTATGCCTCAAGATGGAACGGGTCGATCATGTTGACATCGTTCAGATCGGCGGTAGCAGCCTCATAGGCCAGGTTGACCGGGTGCTTCAGCGGCAGATTCCAGATCGGGAAGGTTTCATATTTGGCATAGCCGGCGTTTACACCGCGTTTGTGCTCGTGGTAAAGCTGGGAAAGACAGGTTGCCATCTTTCCGCTTCCCGGTCCCGGTGCGGTAACGACAACGAGCGGGCGTGTCGTTTCGATGTATTCGTTCTTTCCATATCCCTCATCGCTTACGATCAGCGGTACATTGTGCGGGTAGCCCGGAATTGTGTAGTGAATGTAAACCGGGATGCCGAGCTTTTGCAGTCTCTTTTTAAAGGCATCTGCGCTGTGCTGGCCGGAATACTGGGTAATTACTACGCTTCCGACGTAGAGGCCGCGTCCGCGGAACTCGTCGATCAGACGGAGTACATCACTGTCGTAGGTGATGCCGAGGTCACCGCGGATTTTGTTTTTCTCAATATCGGATGCGGAAATTGCCATAACAATCTCGGCCTGATCGGAAAGCTGCATCAGCATGCGCAGTTTTGCGTCCGGTGCAAAGCCCGGAAGAACGCGGGATGCGTGGAAATCGTCGAACAGCTTTCCACCGAATTCCAGATACAGCTTGTTGTCAAACTGGTTGATGCGGTCGCGGATGTGCTCGGACTGCATTTTCAGGTATTTTTCATTGTCAAATCCAATTTTCATGGTATTTTTCTCCCTTTTTTCCATGGTATTTGTTTGAAAGAAACGGATCATTCCTGCAGGGATGATGCAAAGTTTTCCCCATTGGGTTCTGAAGAGTTACAAACAACTGATTTTATTTTACTATAGAGAAAAGTCACGTGCAAGAAAAAAATGCGGCAGGAATAGAAGCGATTCAGAAAAAGCACTCCTTCGCGCAAGCATGATTCGCGATTTTTCCGGAATTTCGCATGGATCTGAATCGTTACAAAAAAAATCTCCCCAAAAGGAGAGAGGCCGGGACTTGGTTGAAGCCCCGGCGGTATGAAAAAGAAATCTATCTATTAGAAAGGTTGGCGTTGGAGACGTGCTTCCAGAAATGCTTTGCCGTCTCCGGTTTATTTATAGAGAAACAATGGAGGTTGTTTTTTACTTCCTTTGTTGTTGATAAGATTAGTATACGGGAAAATTGTGACCAGAATGTGTACACGGGATAAAGCTTTTCTGAAGAGAACATGAAAACAAAAGGAAGAAAATCTGACGGAATTGTAAAGAAGTAGTCAAAAAGGATTCATGCACCGTGGAAAAGGCGCATAAAATGCAGGAGAAGAAAAAGAGCATTTCCGGCAGGAAAACCGATAAGACCGGAAAACCGGCTATCTGGCAGCTGCGGGGAAGAGGTTTCTATGCCGGAAATGAAAAGGAAGAGAAAAATTTGCAGAGCGTGATTCTGGATATGGTCAACCGTTTTGGCTATCTTGGTATTCTGATTCTGATTGCGGTGGAAAATGTATTTCCACCGATTCCCTCCGAGGTGATTCTGACCTTTGGCGGTTTTCTGACAACGTGTACTCGGCTGCACCCGGCGGGGGTTGTGCTGGCATCTACGGCGGGCTCACTGCTTGGCGCGCTGGTGCTGTACGGAGCCGGAACCCTCGTCAGCCCGGAAGGGCTTGCCGAGCTGCTCGAGAGCCGGCCGATGAAGCTTCTGGGGTTTCGGGCAGAGGATGCCTGGAAGACCATTGCCTGGTTTCAGAAAAAGGGGCAGCGGGCTGTGCTGCTCGGCCGATGCATTCCGATCATCCGAAGTCTCATCTCGGTTCCGGCCGGCATGGCGGGGATGAAGATGCCGGGATTTCTGCTATATACCATAGTCGGGAGTACGGTCTGGAATCTTCTTCTGGTTGGCATCGGTGCAGCGGTCGGCGCTGCATGGGAGCAGGCGGCAGAATATGTGAAGCTGTATGCGGATGTGGTTTTCCTTATTTTAATGGTGGGAACCGTATGCTTTCCGGCATTCCATTTATATAGGAAGAAACACCGTCAAAAATAATAGGATGCATGAAATCATGCATGATATGCAAAAAATATGCTTGCAATTTAGCAATAAGTGTGCTAAGATTCATCTCAACAAATAAAAGGGAGTAGCGAAACGCCGCGGGATCTGAAATAAAAACATCCCGTGCGGGTTTGAAACCGTCAGCCGATGTTGAGAAACATCCGTATCAAATGAGAACGCAAGACTTTTATTGTGGCAGATGTCATGATAGGAGTCTTTTTTTATCCTTCGACTCCTGAATACCAAATATGAACTGCCATCCGTTGCCAGCGAAAGAAGCGTGGCGGAGAGAGAGGAATGTATGAGCAGCCAAAGAGTAAAAAAAGAATTGTACGAAACTGCAATGACAGGAGAAAAGGCACTGACCAGCCTGATGTATGTACAGATGACACTGTATGCAGCAAAAAGCCAGAAAACGTATGCCAGGGTGCGAAGCGAGGGGCGTGCAAGGATGCGCCACATGGGGCTTCATATGAATCAGTATTTAAGAGCGGCAGGAAAGGATCTGGAAAGCTTTCGAAACCGTCTGAAAGAGACACATCTGCCGGAAGAGCTTCAGTCAAAGGCAGAAACATTTCTGGTCCAGACGGTACATGCGCTGGATGTGACGGAGAAAAAACAGATGTACCGCAGGGAACTGATCGGGATGGAAGAGAAAGTAAAGGAAACAGCAGAACAGATCGAGGAGCTGCTGAAAAGCATGCGGGAGCTTGGAGTATAAGTCACCGTCTGGCAGGCTCTGCGTGACCCGTAACGTGTAGTATCCGCAGGGGAGTCGGCGAAGGGGAATGCGCATGGTGGACTTTTCAAAAACAAAATGTTAAGATAAAACATATGGTAATGATTCAGAGCCATGCGAAATAGAAGAGAAGATGCAGGAAAGAAAAGGAGTAAGAAACGTGGCAGAAGAAATTGCAATGAAGGTGATCGCCCGAATCCACACGGATTTCCCGGAAAAATTCGGGATTCCGAGGCAGAGCGGACTGATCGAAGAACTAAAGAGTATGATCGTTTTTGAACCGGAGTTCCGCGATGCAAATGCACTGAGGGGGCTGGAAGAATATTCCCATCTCTGGTTGATCTGGGAGTTTTCGGAAGCCGTGCGGGATACCTGGTCTCCGATGGTGCGGCCGCCGCGGCTTGGCGGAAATAAGCGTGTCGGCGTATTTGCTACGCGTTCGCCGTTCCGTCCGAATCCGATCGGTCTTTCTTCGGTAAAGCTGGAATATGTGGAGCAGCATCCGTCGCTTGGTCCGGTATTGCACCTTACGGGAGCAGATCTGATGGACGGCACACCGATTCTGGATATCAAACCGTATCTGCCGCATGTAGACAGTCACGTGGAGGCACTTGGCAGCTTTACGGAAAAGACGAAAGAATACTTTATTCCGGTTGAGATTCCGGACGAGCTGCTGGAAAAGGTTCCGGCAGACCACCGTGCGGCGCTGAAAAAAGTGCTGGAGCAGGATCCGCGTCCATCGTATCAGAACAGCGAAGAACGCGTCTACGGACTTTCCTTTGCGGGAATGGAAATCAAATTCCAGGTAAAGGACGAGGTACTGCATGTTGTGGGAGTAGAAATGTGAGGAAGAAATAAAGATCGGGAGAAAAGACCGAAAGCAAGGATCGAAAGCAAAGATCAAAAGCGAAGATCAAAAGCAAAGATCAAAAGCAAGGATTAAAAGCAAAGATCGAGAGAAGAGACCAAAAGCAAGGATTAAGAGAAAAGATAGGAAGAAAAAATGGAACGAAATGTAGAGATAGATAAAATTTCAGATGGAAAACGATACGGAGCTAATGATCTTGTAAAAGTGGGCTGCGACGACTGCCGCGGATGCTCCGCCTGCTGTCATGGGATGGGAGATTCGATTGTACTCGACCCGATGGATGTCTACCGCCTGGAGAAAAAGCTGGGAAAGACGATGGAAGAGATTTTGCTGGCTGGGAACGTGGCGCTTCGTGTCGTGGACGGTGTTATTCTGCCACATCTGAAGATGACAGAGCAGTCAGACCGGTGCAGCTTTTTAAATGAAGAAGGCCGCTGCAGCATCCACGATGCACGCCCGGGCTTCTGTCGGATGTTTCCGCTGGGTCGGCTGTATGAGGATGGAACATTTTCTTATTTCCTTCAGGTGAACGAATGTCCGAAGGAGAACAAGACAAAGGTCAAGGTCCGCCGCTGGCTCGATACGCCGGAGCTTGGGAAATACGAAGCCTTTACGACAAAATGGCATTATTATCTGAAGGAAAAACAGAATGCGGCGCGCGAAAGCGAGGACGATGCATTCCGGCAGCAGATCAGCATGAACATTCTGAAGCTGTTTTATCTGCTTCCGTATGACGGAAATACAGATTTTTATACACAGTTTGCAGATCGAATGGAGCTTGCAGCAGACAAGCATTAAGCAAAAACATATATTAACAGGAGAGGCTGTCGCACGAAGCGAAAACACTACAAAATCTATATTTTGTGGAAATTTTTCTTCGTGCGGCAGCCCTCCTGTTTTTTTATATCGTTTCGTAGGAAAACTTTCCTGCTCCGGCGTAGACCAGGAAGGCTTCCCGGGTCTCACGCCTCCGTCGACGGCTGCAGAAAATGATCTGCCCGTTTTTCAGCAGAATTTCGCCGGTTACCTGTACAAGGGAAACATGGGCAAAGTTGATCAGCAGACCTTTTCCGCCGTGGAAAAAACGATCACTTGGTGTAAGGCAGACCGTCAGGTCGGTAAACGTGCAGCGGGTTGTAAAATCTCCCTGAATGGTGTGGAGAATCAGTCGGTGCTGGCAGGCCTCAACGTAAATCAGGTCGTCGAGCGCCAGCCGGTATTTTTGGGAAACACCCTGTGAGATAATGACTGGAATTTCGAGCAGAACAGCATCGTTCGGATCGAGTGGGAATATTAATTTGGAATACAAGAAAACACCTCCTGGAAAGCATACCGTTTGCGTCGAAGTGCAGCCGTTCGAGTCGAAGCGGTTGTCCGGCGCAAAGAAACATGATAGGGTACAAAATAAAAGTAGGAGGGAGCATTACAGCAAACGTCATAAAATTACAAAATGTAGTTTAGCATAGTGGCAGGATCTCATTCAAGCCGAATTGCCGCACTTCTGTTAAAATCGTTCGACAGATAACGACGCCGGATGGCTTAAAGAGTCGAAAAAAGTAAAAAAAGGAACGATAGGCAGAAAAAACAGCAGAAAGATCAAAAGAAAATCGAAAGAAAAGGAGGCAGAGAAGATTGACGATGCGAGATTGATTTGGTATAATATTCCAAAAATAATTATTGCATATAACATTACCGTAAAAGAATAAATATCATATGGAGAGAAATATGAACAGAGAAGTAGAAACAATCAGAGAAAAAGTACATACAACAGCAGATGCAGCATTATTTTTATGCTTTCAGGAAGTGAAGGGAAGCCATTCCAAAGGAGTGATCCGGCTGCCGCTGCTTCATTATGACATTCCGTTTGAGGGATACGGAGAAATGCTGCTTCGGATGAACCGCATTTATGACCTGCTCGGCATGCCGGATGCAGGAAGCTGTATGCGGAGCCTTTCAGAAGGGGAAAAAGAAGAGTGGGAATTTACAGATGAAATGAAGAACAATCAGGATACAACGCTTCCAGCCGGAACCGAGCGTATGGTCAGTATTCAGATTCAGTTCCGACAGCACTGTAGTCTGCAGGGATTTCTGATCTGCGGAAAACAGAAAGCAGGTTTTCGTTCAGCACTTGAAATGCTGTATTTACTGGAAGATTGTCTGCAGGAACAGGATAACTGAATACGGGAGAAAAACGCAACAGAATGAGAGTGGGAGCTATGAAGGAAGAAAAAAAGATCAGAAAGAAAATAAAAATTGAGGATTTGCTGCCAAGAGATCCCATCCAGGTGGATCTCGATGCAATCCTGGGCTATGTGAAGGGAAAAACAATCCTGGTAACAGGCGGAGGCGGTTCGATCGGAAGTGAGATCTGCCGCCAGCTGGCCGGACACGACGTCGGGCATCTGATCATTTTTGACATTTACGAAAACAATGCGTACCAGATCCAGAAATCTCTGGAATGGGAGTTCCCAGATCTCAAGTTGACAGTACTGATTGGTTCTGTGCGGGATGAGCGGAGGCTGGAATCAATTTTTTCGAAGTACCGGCCGGACATCGTCTTTCACGCAGCAGCCCACAAGCATGTGCCGCTGATGGAGGACAGCCCGAATGAAGCGATTAAAAACAATGTTATTGGAACCTTAAAAACGGCGCGCACAGCGAGCCATTATCAGGTAAAGAAGTTTATCCTGATATCAACAGACAAGGCAGTCAACCCGACCAACATCATGGGAGCGAGCAAGCGGCTCTGTGAGATGGTGATTCAGCTGATCGGAAGACACAGCACGACAGAGTTTGCAGCAGTGCGCTTTGGAAATGTACTGGGAAGCAACGGAAGTGTCATTCCGCTGTTCCGCCGTCAGATCGAACACGGCGGTCCGGTGACGGTTACGCATCCGGATATCATTCGATATTTTATGACGATTCCGGAGGCAGTCAGCCTGGTACTTGAGGCAGGCGCCTATGCGAAAAACGGTCAGATCTTTGTCCTGAATATGGGAGATCCGGTCAGAATCGCAGATCTGGCAAAAAATATGATCCGCCTTTCCGGATATGAGCCGGAAAAAGAAATCAAGATCAAATACATTGGCCTGCGACCCGGCGAAAAGCTGTATGAGGAACTTCTGATGAATGAAGAGGGCATGCAGACCACAGAAAACAGCCGGATTTTTATCGGCAGACAGATTGCATTTGACGAGAAGGTATTCCGGGAGCAGATAAAGGAACTCGCGAAGGAAGCGGAAAACGAATGTCCGGACATCTGTTATCTGGTAAAGAAAATGGTACCGGAATACCAGTACGAAGGAGAAAAACAGGGATGACGGACCTTCATGTACATATTCTGCCGGGAGTGGACGACGGATCCCCGAATTTGTCCACCTCCCTTGAAATGGCAGAAATGGCGGCACAAAGCGGGGTGCGTATCCTCGCGGTGACGCCGCATGCAAACCAGACGGGAATCGAAGGCGTGGAGGACGGATACGTCAACTACGAATCGGAACAGTTAGAAGAGCAATTTTACCGTCTGGAGAGGGAAATCAACAGAGAACACATTCCCATCAGCCTGGTGCGCGGTATGGAAATCATGAGCATCGGACCGCTGGGGAAAAAAATCAGAGAGAGAAAGCTGATACCGCTCCATGAGAGCCGCTATTATCTGATCGAGGTGCCGTTTGATATGGCGCCGGACGGAATCAGAAAGCGGCTGCTGGAATTTCCGGCGATGGGAAAAATCCCGGTGCTGGCGCATCCGGAGCGGTATTTCTGCGTGCAGGATACACCGGAGCTTCTATACGAATTCCGGGAAATGGGCGCGGTTTTGCAGATCAACAAAGGAAGCGTGTTTGGAAGATTTGGAGAAGAGGCGGAGCGGACAGCAAGGTTTCTACTGGAAAACCGCCTTGCGGGCTGTGTGGCAAGCGATGCCCACGGAGCTGATTACCGGACCACGGACATGCGGCCGGTCCGGCAGTTTCTGGAGGAGCGGTATGGAGAAGCGTATGCACAGCTTTTAGTGAAAGTGAATCCGAGAAGAATCCTGGAGGACCGTCAGATTTTCTATGAACCGTCCCCGGAACGAAAACGGAAAAGACGCTGGTTCCTCTAAAAACAGGAAGAATGGCGTTACAGAAACGAAAGGAGCATCTTTGATATGCACAAAACGAGAGCGGCAGTTCTCATTCTGTTTCTGGCTTCCACACTTGCCTTTGGCGGGTGTCTGGTGCGGCAGCAGACGGGAAAAGACGGAAAAGGGCCGGAAATTACGATGGACAACAGTGAGATTTCTGCCAGCATCCATGCAGAGGAGTCAGAACTTCTGGCCGGGGTAACTGCTTACGATAAAAAAGACGGCGATGTGACGAGTTCTCTTGCTGTGGAACATATTTCGAATTTTGTGGAAAAAGGGCGGCGGAAAATCAGTATCGTCGCCTTTGATTCCGATAACCACGTTACGCATGCGGAGCGGGAACTGGTGTATAATGATTACACCTCACCGGTCTTTTCCCTGGATCGCCCGCTGCGGTTCAGCCTGAATGCAGATGATCTGACAGAGGGACTTTCCGCGGAGGACTGCCTGGACGGAACGATTACCGACCGCATCCGGATTTCTTACGAGGATGAGATCAGCAGTACACCGGGACTGTACCACGTGACATATTCGGTTGCAAACCGCGCCGGAGATGTGACAAGTCTTCCGGTGACAGTAGAACTCTATGATCCGGCAGAGGAGAACGGAAAGCCGCAGATTACCCTGAGCGATTACCTGATTCATCTGGATCTGCAGCAGCCATTTGATCCGCAGGCATATCTGGAAAGCGTGAGTGTAGATCAGATGCTGTATGAAAAGAGAGAAGACGGTGCGCTTCATGCAGCTTCGTATGAAGAAGAGCTCCTGGGAGAAAACCAGTTTTCCATTGACAATCCGGTCGATACCGGAAGTGCGGGTGTTTATGAAGTGACATACACTGCGACAGCGGAGGATGGGCAGACTAGCTCCGTCCGCCTGATCGTCTGTGTAAACGAATAGGGGGGGATCCAGATGGGAGAATACGACAGAACAGGAAACGGGCAGAGCAGCAAAACAGACTGGGATCTCCGAAGTATCCTGTGCGACATTGCAAAAAACTGGTGGGTCATCCTTCTGATTGCCTGTTCGGCGGCGATGATAACCTATACTGTGATGGCGACTGTACACAAAGACCGGTATACGGTGAAAACCACATTTGCCGTTATGGGACGCGGGGTGGATGCCAATGCGGCATCGAGCCTGTCGGCCACATATGAGATGGCACAGAAATTTGAAGCAATTCTGGAAAATACGATTTTGAAGAAAAAAGTGATGGAGGAGCTTAGCTTGTCCTCGTTTCCGGCAAAAATGAATGATTCCATTGTGCCGGAATCCAATCTGATGGAGCTGTCTGTGACCGCAGATTCGCCGGAAATGGCATTTCGGATCTTAAAGTCGGTACTGAACAATTATACGAGCATTTCCGACTATATTATTCCGAATGTAGTGTTGGAGACACTGCAGCAGCCGCAGGTTTCCGGCGTGCCATCGAACCAGATTCCGACCAAAAAGTATGCCGCGACCGCATTTCTTGCGGCAGCCCTTGCTATGGCGGCACTCATCGGACTCTTTTCCTTTCTGCGGGATACCGTCAAAAATGAGGCAGAATTCACCCGCAAAATTGATGCGGACCTGCTGGGCGTTGTGTATCACGAAAAGAAGAAGAAAAACAGCTCCATGCTGATTACCAATCCGGCGCGGAGCTTTCTGTATGTGGAATCCTTAAAGCGTATTGCATCGCGTGTGCGGGGGCGTCTGGACCGAAAAGGCGGAAAAGTGCTGCTGGTGACCAGTGTGGCGGAAAATGAAGGAAAATCGACCCTTGCGGCAAATCTGGCGCTTGCCCTTGCAGAAGAGCAGAACCGTGTACTGCTTTTGGACTGCGATTTCCGACAGCCGGCGTTACATAAAATCTTTGAGATTCCGGAAAAAGACGGAAAGGATTTCGGAAAGGTTGTCCTCGGAAAAGAGTCGGCATCCGGCGTTTTTGAGAAACACAAGGATACCAACGTATATACCGGAATCTGCCGTAATCGTCTGGAAGAGCCGTCGCTTGCAATCGGCGGTGAGATTTTCCACCGGATTCTGGAGACATGCCGGACCAATATGGACTACATTATTCTGGATACGCCGCCGATGGGAATGACGGCGGATGCAGAAGAGCTTGCAGAGTATGCCGATGCGGCAGTTCTTTCCGTACGGCAGGACGGCGCACTGACGAGGGATATCAACGACGCGATTGATGCATTGAACCAGAAAGAGGAAAAAGTGATCGGCTGTGTATTTGGGAATGTTTATCCGGGATTCGGTGAGCGGATCGGCAACAGCTACGGTTATGGATATGGATACGGCACCTACAGCAGGGCAGAACGATAAGAGGGAGCAAAGAGCATGAGCAGAGAAACGTATGAAACCTATTCGGCGGAACCGGAGAAAATCGATCTGATCGCCTTTCTGGCAGAATATTTCCAGGCATTCCGAAAATTCTTTTTGGGCGTGCTGATTCTTGTGATCCTCATGGGAGGCGGCTCCTTTCTGACGGCAAAGCTGCGGTATCAGCCCATGTATGAGGCATACACCTCATTTGTGGTCGGATCAAACCGCGCGGTCGGCTATTCCTATTATGACAATGTGACGGCGCAGCAGCTTGGAAAAACCTTTCCTTATATCGTAACAAGCGGTGTATTAAAGGATGTTGTGGCACGGGATCTTCAGGTGGGAGCAGTGACATCCCAAATTGAGGCGAGTGTGATGGAAAACACCAACCTGTTCACGATTCGCGTCAAAGATTCTTCACCGGATACGGCATATCGCGTACTTCAGTCCGTCATAACCAATTATCCGGAGGTAGCAGAGTACATAATCGGTGCGACAACGCTGACGGTGGTAGACGACAGCGGCGTACCGGTATCCCCGATCAACAGCCAGGATGCGGTATATGCCGGAATGATCGGAGCAGCGGCGGGACTTGCCGTTGCACTGCTTTTGATTTTCATCTATGTGAGAACAAGAAAAACAATTCGCCAGGCAGAGGACGTGAAAAAGCTGACGAACGCAACGTTCCTTGGAAATCTGCCGGAGGCGAAAATTAAGAAACGAAGCAACGTAAAAGAACAGACCATCACGATCTGTAACCCCAAAGTGCCGGATTCCTTCAAAGAAGCGATGCAGCTCATCCGGACAAGAACAGAGGACGGGCTTGGAAAAGCCGACTGCCCGGTTCTGCTTGTGACAAGCTCTGTGCCGGGAGAGGGAAAGACAACCGTTGCCGTGAATCTCGCAGAAGCATTCGCAAAGAAAAAATACCGCGTAGTGCTGCTGGACGGAGATCTGCGAAATCCGTCGGTATTGAAGTGTATCGGACTTTCCGAGCGGAAGGGACGTGGAATCATAGGAGTGCTGAAAGGACAGATCAGCCTGGATGAGGCACTTACCGATTATCGGGATCTGTCGCTGAAAATTCTGCCGGGTGTCGGAAGTACACAAAATCCGGCCGGCCTGCTGCGTTCCGCGCGGATGAAAACGCTGATCGAAGAATTGAAAGAGGATGCGGATCTTCTGATTATTGATACGCCGCCGTGCGGAGTACTGTCGGATGCATCCCTTTTGGGCGGAATCGCAGATTCTGCAGTTCTTGTCGTACACCAGGGAACTACCAAGGACCGTGAAGTACAGCGGGCACTGGAATTCTTCGAGGATTCGCAAATTCCGGTCTGCGGCTATGTACTGAACGGCGTGCCGGAGGGTGCGACAGGCTACGGATACAGCACCTATGGCGGTTATGGCTACGGAAAATATGGTTATGGTTACGGAAAGTACGGCTATGGAAAAGAAAAAGAAGGCCGGAAAAGTAACCAGTCGGTGAAAGAATAGGGGGAAGAAAACATGAGGGAATCTGGAATTTATCAAATGTATCTGAAAAATCTGCTGGACCGGCTGCTTGCACTGGTTGGAACGGCAGCACTGTCGTGGTTGCTGATTTTGCTTGGCATAGCGATCCATCTCGATTCGCCGGGACCGATTTTCTTCCGGCAGAAGCGGGCAGGAAAGAACGGCACGTATTTTTACATATATAAATTCCGCACGATGCGTATCGATACCCCACATGATATGCCGACCCATATGCTGAATAATCCCGATCTTTTCATCACAAGAGTCGGACGGTTTCTCCGGAAAACATCCCTCGATGAGCTGCCACAGCTCTTTAATATCCTGAAGGGCGATATGGCGCTGGTTGGCCCGCGTCCGGCACTCTGGAATCAGTATGACCTCCTTACGGAGCGTGAGCAGTACGGCGCAAACAGCGTCCGTCCGGGTCTTACCGGATGGGCACAGATCCATGGACGCGATGAGCTGCCGATCCGGCAAAAAGCTGAACTGGATGGATATTATGTGCACCATATCCAGCTCAAAATGGATCTGGAATGTCTCTGGAGAACAGCAGGAGCCGTACTGCGGCAGGATGGAATTCACGAAGGAAGACTGGAAAAACAGCAGATGAAGGGTGCAAAAGAGGCTGTGAAGGTTGGGAAATAGAAGAAGATAAAAAAATAGCAAAGATAGCAAAAGATAGAAAAAGCAGTAAAAAACAGTAAAAGATAGAAAAAGTAGTAAAAGACAGCAAAAGATAGAAAAATAGCAAAGATAGCAAAAGATAGGAAGAAACGGGCAGGATGTTTTTGGGGATGAAAGCATGCTGCCCCGTTTTGCACAGAAGCTGGAAAATAATGAGAAAAGTAATTGCATATTGATTGAAAGATGATATAATTTATAAAGAAAAATAATGAAATTAGTAATGAAACAATGCGAAATATTACACCGAAACAGGAAAGAAAAATGAAAAAACGAATTCTAATTGTAACCAATCATTCGTATATGTTCTGGCAGTTTCGCAAAGAATTGGTGGAAGCCTTGCAGAAAGAGCATGAAGTGATTCTTGCCATGCCATTTGTCGGGCATGAAGAAGATTTTCGGAAAATGGGAATCGAGTGTATTCCTGTATCCATGAACCGACGTGGTGTGAATCCCTTTGCTGAGGCAAAGCTGTTGCGGGATTATAAGCGGCTTCTGCAAAAAATCAGCCCGGACTTTGTGCTTACATATTCCATTAAACCAAATATCTATATGGGTCTGCTCTGCAGTTGCAAAAAGATTCCCTATTATGCCAACGTGCAGGGACTTGGAACTGCATTCCAAAAACCAGTACTGGCCGGATTTGTTACGGTACTGTATCGAATCGCTTTCCGAAAAGTAAAATATGTCTTTTTTGAAAATAAAGAAAACGCCCGCGAATTTGGCGAACGAAACATCGTATCGGCAGATCGTCAGGTTGTCCTGCCCGGTGCGGGAATTAACCTGGAAAAATACAAAATGGAACCTTACCCGAACCACAGCCGTGTCCATTTTCTGTATCTCGGACGAATCATGAAAGAAAAAGGAATAGAAGAACTCTTTTATGCCGTTCGGCGGCTGAAAGAAGAAAACGAAGACTTTGTCCTTGATCTGGCCGGATTCTTTGAAGATATCTACAAAAAGCAGGTAGAAGAACTGGAACAGCTTGGAATCGCCCATTTTTACGGCTTTCAGTCAGACCCGCGCCCATTTTATACAGAAGCAGACTGTGTCGTTCTTCCCAGCTATCATGAAGGCATGAGCAATGTCCTCCTGGAAGCAGCGGCAACCGGCCGCCCCGTTATTACAAGCAATATCCCGGGCTGCCGGGAAAGCGTAGAAAATGGAAAAAGCGGTCTGCTGGTTGAAGCAAAAAACAAAGAGATGCTGTACCAGGCAATGAAAAAGATGCTGCATTGCAGCAGAGAAGAACGGGCAAAAATGGGAAAAGCAGGAAGAGAGAAGATGAAAAGAGAGTTTCGGAAGGAAGCTGTGGTGGAGAGAACGGTGAGGAGCCTGGAGTAAAAACAGGCAAAGACAAATCGGATCGGAAACTTACGAGGGAAATGGGAGTTGGAGAAAAGCTAAACGGATGATAGAGAGCAGCTTATAAATGCAGGTTCTTTGGGGAGGAGTAGTGCGAGGGATTGGACGTGTGCATATAAGCTGTTTTATATTTGAGGAATTGGGAAAGAGTAGGGACTTGAAAAAGAGTGAGGGGATTGGATTATAAAAGGGAACTGGAGAGAATGACATGACATTGACGAATTATCCCGTTAGCATTGCATAGTATAATTAAAACTATAAAGGAGAAATTGTATGTCACAATATATTTTTATATTGGTGTGGATTGCAGCAATGTTTTTTTTGAAGTCAGTAATGAGTGGTGGATATCGTGTAGAAAACATATTAGGTAAAAAAGAGTATAGGGTTTCGTGGGGATTTGCGGCGTTTGCTTTTTGTCCAGTTGTTATAATGGCAACATTTAGAGGGGATATGGGGGACAGCTATGCATATAAGACAATGTTTAGAAACTTGCCCAACACAATATCTGGTCTTTTAAACTATATCCCATCTGTAACAAAGGATAAAGGTTTTTCTGCATTAAGCGGTATTATAAAATGCATCTTTGGAAGTAATGATGTAGTATATTTCTGTGTGTTAGCAAGTATTCAAGCTATAATACTTGTTACGATTTATAGAAAGTATTCCACGAATTATTTGTTGTCTATTTTTTTGTTTATTGCGTCAACAGATTACTTATCATGGATGTTTAACGGTGTAAGACAGTTTGCCGCAGTAACGATAATTTTTGCATCAACAAAATTTATGTTAGAAAAAAAGTGGGTTCCTACTATTTTGATGATTTTACTTGCGTCTACAATGCATCAATCAGCGTTAGTGATGATACCTATTGTGATAATTGTGCAAGGTAAAGCATGGAATAAAAGGACGATTTTGTTTTTAAGTGCAGCATTAGTGGCGGTGACTTTTGTAAATCAGTTTACAAGTATACTGGATAATATGATGCAGGAAACGCAGTATGCAAACATGGTGAATGACTGGACCTTGTGGGGAGATGATGGAACTAATGTATTTAGGGTTTTAGTGTATTCTGTACCAACGATTTTGTCTCTTATTGGACTGAAATACATTCATTATGAAAATGATCCTGTAATCAATTTTTGTGCAAATATGTCAATTGTATCTACCGGATTATATATTATTTCCATGTTTACAAGTGGCATCTTTATTGGTCGTTTGCCAATTTATGCATCATTATATAATTATATTTTGTTGCCATGGGAAATAGATCATATGTTCACTAAAAAATCATCTAAAATCATGGGACTATTTATGGTGGTAGCGTATTTAGCGTTTTATTGGTATCAGGTTGTAATTACTTGGTGAAGAAAGATGAAATGCGATGAGAGGGATAAAGTTATGAATTATTGCCCCAAATTTACTGTTATTATACCTGTATATAATGTTGCTGCTTATTTAGCTAAATGCATTGATAGTGTTTTAAAACAGGAGTTCAAACAGTATGAAGTGATTTTGATTGATGATGGCTCAACAGATGAAAGTGGTACAATATGTGATAAATTTGCTGAACAAGATAAGAGAATAGTGGTCATTCATCAGAAAAACAAAGGATTATCTGCCGCAAGAAATATTGGAATAGAAAATGCGAAAGGAGAATACATATTATTTTTAGATAGCGATGATTATTGGCATGATAGTAGTGCGTTAAATATAATATATTCTCGATTGAACGTAAGTAATGCGGACATACTATCTTTTAATTACATGAAATTTTGTGATGATGTATTTGAAAAACCATATTTTAAACAAGATACTAATATGCCATTAGACAAACTGGAAAAGAATTCACTGGAATATCAAGTAGATCATGATTTATGGATTGCATGTGCTTGGAATAAAGTGATTAAAAGAGAATTATTTTATCAAGGGAAGCTATATTTTAATTTGGGAATTACATCCGAAGACATAGATTGGTGTTTGCGATTGGCGTTATATGCGGAAAAATTCGATTTTATCGCAAATGTGATTGTTTGCTACAGACAAAGAAAAACTTCAATTTCAAATAGTATTACAGTGCAAAAGATGGATATGCTTATTGATAATATTGAAGTTTGTTTGTCTTTGCTAGAAAAAGAACAAAAGATTCGAAAAATAGACATTTTAAAACCATATATAGGATATCAGTATGGAACTGCCATCTATTCAATGTCTTTTATTACCAATAAAAAAGAATACAATCGAATAATGAAAAGGTTGAACCAAAATAAGGATGTTTTAAGATGGTCAAAGAATCGAAAGGTTCAAATGCTTCAATTGGTAGATTATATAGGAGGAAATAAACTCTTAGTATTCTTATTAAGAATAAAAAACAGACTAAATAAGTTACAATGAAAGAATTGGAAAATATGAATTTAATTACAGTTTTTACACCTACATATAATAGAGCGTATTGCTTGAATAAATGTTATGAAAGTATGCAAAAACAATCTTGCAAAGCATTTGATTGGTTGATTGTTGATGATGGGTCAACAGATAATACAAAAGAACTTGTAGAAAAATGGATCAAACAAAAAACGGAGTTTAACATTCGATATATTTATAAAGAAAATGGAGGAATGCATACAGCGTATAATACAGCTTATGCGAACATAGATACAGAGCTTTCTGTGAATGTTGATTCAGATGATTATTTAACGGATACTGCTATTGAAGATATCTTATCATTCTGGAAAAAAAACAAGAGAGAGAATATTGGTGCAATATATGCATTAGATCAATATGAAGATGGTAATGTAGTAGGGACACCTTTTCCAAACGATTTAAAGGAATTCAAGGGGTGGGGATATAAAAATATAGTTTATTATAGTGGAGGAAAGAAAAAAGTCTTTCGAAATAGTGGTGATAAAAAGTTGATTGGTGTAACTGCTGTTATAAATAAATATCCGCCAATTCCAGTTTTTGAAGGTGAAAAATACCATAGTTTATATTATAAACAACATTTGTTGGAGAGAGATTACACTGTGTTAATTATGAATAAGCCGGTATGCGTGGTTGAATATATGAATGATGGAAGTTCAAAAAATATGTTTTATCAATATGTACGTAATCCTAAGGGATTTTGTAATGAACGTAGATATGTGATGAAATATGCACCTAGTTTTAAGCTAAAGATAGAGGCATGTATACATTATGTTGCAGAGAGTTTATTAGCAAAAGATTATTACTTCATAGGGCATTCAACAAATAGGCTTTTTACTTTAATTTCAGTAGTTCCAGGTGTGTTATTATATTTTATAATAAAAAGGAAAACAAAGAAATGAAAATTGCAATTATTATAGCATATTTTGGGAAATTGCCGGAGTATATACAATTGTTTTTGGATTCATGCAAACTTAATTATGGCTTTGAATGGCTGATTTTTTCAGATGATGATACAACTTATAACTATCCTAGTAATGTGCATCTGATTAAAATGAATTTCGGTGAGTGCAAAAAATTGATTCAGTCGAAGTTTGATTTTGAAATTACATTATCGAAACCGCAAAAGTTATGTGACTATAAATGTGCATATGGAGTGATATTTGAAGATTATATTCAGGACTACGATTGGTGGGGACATTGCGATTTAGACCAAATATTTGGGAATCTAAATATGTTTGTCACGGAGGATATGCTAAGAAAATATGATAAACTGTTTTCACTTGGACACTTGTCTTTATATAAAAACTCATATAAAAATAATAGAATTTTCATGGGAAAAATTGAAGGAAAGATCAGATATAAAGAAGTGTTTGTAACAGAACGAGGATGTGGATTCGATGAATGGCTGCCTGGAAATGTGAATGATATATATATGCAAACTAATAGTCCTATTATGCTAGAAAATATTGGTGCAGACATCAATCCTTATAAAACATCTTTCGAAACAGTTAGTTTTGATATTAATGAGCGATGCTACAAATCGAATCTTATTAGAAATTCTATATTTGAAGTAGCCAAGGGACATCTTTTTCAAATATATTCAGTTAATGGTGAGTTACATACAAGAGAGTTTCCATATGTTCATTTACAGAAAAGAAAGATGAGGGATTTGAGAAAAAATAAAAACTCTGATAATTACTATCTTATACCAAATTGCTTTATAGATAAGGATATTAATCCGAGTGTTTTATTGCGGGTATGTACGATATGGAGAGTATTCAATTATCAATTTTTTAGAGTGAAAATAAATAGTTTGAAATATAGATTTAAAAATTCTGATTGGAAGTTTACAAATGTATTTAAATAAGATCAAAACGGGATGAAATTTTTGAACTTTACAAACAAACATCTAAAGTGATTCATTTGTTTTGATTTGCTAAAGGCAGTAAGAAAAAAATAGAAATGGAAAATGAGATTGAAAAATCCAGCATATTTTGAATAGTATATAAAAATTTTAGTGACAAAGCGGAATATATCCATGAGTTTTTGCGTATGATCTGTTGGATATGGGAGTGCATATTATATAAATAAAAGTAAAGAGGAAGTAGAGGGTTATGAGTAACGACGGACATAGCAAAATTAAAATTTTGTTTGTGATTCATGATTTATCGGTTGGTGGCGCAGAAAAAGTACTAATTAACTTGGTAAACAATATGGATTATTTGAAATTTGATGTTACGGTACTTGCTTTGTTTGATGAAGGTGTTAATAAACAGTTTTTGAATTCTAAAATTAAATATCGTTACGCATTTAGACATGCGATTCGTGGAAATTCACATTATATGAAGTTGCTTTCTCCAAAACAACTTTACCGTTGGCTTGTATCGGATGAGTATGACATTGTGATTTCGTATTTAGAAGGGCCTTCGGCCAGAATTGTAGCAGGTTGTCCTAAAAACAAAACGAAGATTGTGTCTTGGATTCATTGTACATATCATAATAAAGAAGAATTGGCAAAATCATTTCGTGACATTAAAGAGGCGTACAAGTGTTACGAGAAGTCAGACAGAATGATTTTTGTGTCAGAGGAAGTAAAACAAGCTTTTATTAGATATTGTCCGATAAAATGTGAAACGCATGTATTATATAACACAAATGAATCTGAAAAAATCATTGTGAAAGCTGCTGAAAGGATAGAAGAAGACTTATTTAAAAAAAACACTTTTTTTTGGTGTGGCGTAGGAAAAATTGTTCCGAATAAAGGTTTTGATCGAATGATTAGGATTCAAAGACGTTTGCTCGAAGAAGGATATGACGTACAATTGTTGATTTTAGGCACTGGATGGCAACAAAAGGAATTAGAAAATTTGTGTGAGGAGAATGGTGTTTCAAATGCAGTTACTTTTTTGGGATATCAAACAAATCCATATAAATACGTTTCTAATTGTGATTTGTTTGTATGTGCTAGTTACGCAGAAGGTTTTTCTACTGCAACAACCGAAGCGTTAATTGTAGGAACACCAGTATGTACGGTGAATGTGTCAGGCATGAAAGAAATGCTTGGTGAAAATGATGAGTTTGGCGTTATAGTGGAGAATAATGAAGAAGCTTTGTATTCGGGAATTAAAAAATTAATGGATAATCCAGAGTTGTTAAAGCACTATAAAAATATGTCAATTCAACGCGGAAAAGCGTTTAGCACAGCAGAAACAGTAAATGCTGTACAAAATATGTTGATTCGACTAATGGAGGAATAAGGTGAATTATCTAAAAGAGTTAATATATCGAATACGTGGTGAATATACAACGGAAAAGCTTATAAAAATGGGAATGAGAGTAGGTGAAAATTTTACTCGTCTGAATGATGTCATTCTTGATCCAGCACATTGTTGGTTAATTGAAATTGGTAATAATGTGACAATGGCACCTAGAGTACATGTGCTTTGCCATGATGCAAGTACAAAACAGTTTATCGGTTACACTAAAATAGGTGGGGTGAAGGTTGGAAATAATGTATTTGTAGGTGCGGACACGGTTATTTTGCCTAGTGTAACTATCGGAAATAATGTGATAATTGGTGCTCATAGCACAGTTACACATGATATTACGGACAATTCAGTAGTAGTAGGTTCACCAGCCAAGATTATTTGTTCATTGGATGAGTATTTAGGAAAAGAAAAAAAACGAATGAAAAACAGTAAGTGTTATGGAGAGGAATATACTTTAAGAAAAAATGTTTCTATGGAAATGAGAATGAAACAGAACGAAGAGCTGAAAGGTAAAATAGGGTATATTGACTGATGAGCAGTGTTTTAATATCAATTATAGTACCTGCGTACAACATTGAATCACATATTGGTCGTTGTTTGGATAGCATCCTTGCGCAGACGCATAAGAGGATAGAAATAATAATTGTAGACGATGGTTCGACAGATGGTACAGGAATAATAATTGATCAATATGCATCAATAGATCAGCGTATTATTCCAATCCATAAAGAGAATGGTGGGGTAACTAGTGCAAGAATTGATGGAATAAAAAAAGCATCAGGTGAATATCTGGGATTTGTGGATGGAGATGATTATATTGAACCAGAAATGTTTGAGAAACTGCTGGATAATGCGATAAAGTATGACGCTGATATTTCACATTGTGGATATCAAATGGTCTTTCCAGGTCGCGTAGAGTATTACTATAATACAGGGCGAATTGTGCAGCAGGATAAAATAGCTGGTTTAAAAGATCTGTTGTCAGGTTCATTCATTGAGCCTGGTTTGTGGAACAAACTTTATCATAAGAAATTGTTTTATACTTTATTATATGAAAATGTTATGCCAATGGATATAAGAATAAATGAAGATGTATTAATGAATTATTGGCTATTTAAAGCTGCAGATTCAGCAGTGTATGAAGATTTTTGTCCATATCATTATATTCTACGTAAAGATTCAGCTGCTACATCAATACTAAATGAGCATAAATTAAAAGATCCTGTGCGTGTGATGAGAATAATTCAACAAGATTCAAAGGATATTCCAGAAGTCAAAGAAGTTGTTGAGGAAAGACTGACAAGGCAGTTAATTGCTATATCTATCTTATCAGTTAAGAAACAAGGGGAGCTAATCAGACCTTTCCGAAAAGAAATTCGTAATGAATTAAGAACAAAATTAAAGTTGATTTTATCAAACTCTTATATGAGTAAATCAGTAAAGATAAGGGCAGGATGGGTCGTTTTATTTCCGGATAGTTATTGTTGGTTTCATACGTTATATGCCAAAATTACCGGCTTGGATAAGAAGTATAAGATAGAATAAGGAGATAAGGATGAAAGACCTGATCAGTGTTATAGTTCCTGTCTACAATGTAGAATCATATTTAAATAGGTGCATTGAATCACTTGTTCGACAGACGTACAAATATTTGGAAATCATATTAGTAGATGATGGATCACTGGATGGATGTCCCCATATATGTGACAAATGGAGCGAAAGGGATAATAGAATCCATGTGATACATAAAACGAATGGAGGATTATCCTCAGCAAGAAATGCAGGCTTAAAGGTTGCTAAAGGTGAATATATTGCATTTTTGGATAGTGATGATTGGATTCATACAAAATTTATAGAACATTTATACATAACAATAAAAGATTATAAAGTGGATATCGCAGCATGTGATATTTGCCAGGTATATACTGAAAAACAGGATGAGAAGATAAACAAACTATCGGTAAAGATATATTCAACCGAGGAAGCATTAGAAACGTTGATTAATGGTGAAACATTTAGAGCTGTTGCATGGAATAAACTATATCATAAAAATATGCTGATTGGTGAGCAATTCGAAACTGGACGTTATCACGAAGATGAATTTTTCACGTATAGAATTATGGCAAAAACCAATAAACTGGCTTATGTAGATGAGAAATTATACTATTACTTTCAACGTAAAGGTAGCATTATGAACTCTATATCTTATAAACATCTAGATGCGTTGGATGCATATTTGGAGAGAATTGCATATTTCAAAGACCTGTATCCCAAATTATATAAAATCGACAAAATGAGGTTTTGCATAGCATGTATATATTTTTATCAAGAAACCTTCAAGCTAAATGATAAAGAAAAAAGAGAGTGCAAGAATAGAATTAAGTCTAGTAGACATAGCATAAGATTTAATTGTTCTGAGTTAAAACAATACTCTTTAAAAGAAAGTATCAGTATAGTTGGCAGTCGTGTATGTATTGGATTATTGAGTCAGTTAATGTCATTAAAAAGGAATAAATTAAAATGAAAACGTTAACGTCAAGAATAAAAAGACGAGTTTTATTGCTTATTAATAATTTTAAATCAGATTGTGCCTTTTCGATATTGTATGCGCTATTAAGAGTTATGGATGAACTTTGTGGACGAGTTCACTTGAATAAACTTTCAAATATAGCACACGAAAAAAAAGATAAATGGATATTAAATTATTTGGAAAGACAATTGAGTGACTTGATCCAAAAATATAAAAACATTGATGATATAGGCGTGTTTGAAGAAAATGCACCTGTATGGGTTTGTTGGTGGACTGGTGTAGAAATGGCACCTGATTTAGTAAAGCAGTGTATAAAAAGTATTAGAAAACAAACTGGTTCTCATCCAGTACATGTTATTGACCAAAATTCATATTCGGTTTATATAGACATACCTGATTATATGATGCACAAAGTAAAAAATGGACAAATGGGAATAGCACATTTATCGGATTACATACGTGTTTCGTTGCTTGAAAAGTACGGTGGCTTATGGTTAGATTCTACAATATTTTGTGCATCTTCTTTGCCAGAATCATATTTCGAGTTGCCTTTTTTTACTTGTAAAAGTAATCCGACCTCTTGTGGTTATTTGTCACAAATGAGATGGACAACGTTTGTATTAGGGGGATGGAGAGGAAATGTTTTCTATCGATTTATAAAAGAAGCATTTGAAGAATACTGGTCACAAGAGCAAGCAGCAGTTGATTATTTGTTTTTTGATTATTTGATAGAAGTAGCAAGATGTGAAATTCCGGCAATATCTATGTTCCTGAAGAAAGTGCCAAATAACAATTTGCATAGAGATGATTTACAGGCTGCAATGAATCAGGCAATTGGTAGCGAAAATTTTGAACAAGTTATCAAATCTGATACTGTATTATATAAATTATCTTGGAGAGAAACGTATAGATTAAGAACAATTGATGGTAGTGAAAGTATTTATCAATATTTTTTAAACTATCATTTTTAGACAATAGGAAGGAAAAAGTTGATACCAAAAATAATTCATTATTGCTGGTTTGGGGGAAATCCCAAATCAAATCTTATAAAACAGTGTATTGATAGTTGGAAAAAATATTGTCCTGATTATCAGCTTATCGAGTGGAATGAGAGCAATTTTGATATAAATTGTAATCCATATGTGAAAGCAGCGTATGAAGATAAGAAATGGGCTTTTGTGTCAGATTATGTCAGACTGTACATTGTGTATAACCAGGGAGGAGTATATCTTGACACGGATGTATTATTGCATAACGGGATTGATGAATTGTTGAAAAATAGCTGTTGGATGGCGTCTGATGATGTGAGATATATAAGTACGGGGCTTGGCTTTGGCGCAGAAAAGGGAAATTGGTTAATTAAAGCAATAATGGAGGCATATGAAGGATATGAGTATCCTTCGGGGACAAATGTTACTCGTGATACTGTGGTTATTGAAAAACAACTATCAGAGTGGAAAAAAACTGATAGAACTCAGTTAGTAAATGGTATTATGTTAATCGGATTAAAAGATTATGGTAAGTATGCAACACATTTATATACATATACATGGGCAGATGACGAAGTACGGAAAAAAAGAGAAGCTGATATTATGGCGGATAAAAAGAAATCTAGTAGAACAAAAGTGATCTGGAAGATAAAAACCATATTGAGAAATCCTCGCTTTATTTCTTTTTTTGATGGTGTGAGAGGAACTAAAATAGATAAAGTATATACATTCATTGCGTATGATTTGTTGGATTATGGATTATTATATTTTGTTCAGAGACTTTTGAGAAAAATAAGGAAGTGATGATTGTGAATGTAGAGATAACTGTATTTACACCGACGTATAATCGTGCTTATATTATTAATCGATTATACGAGTCATTGCAAAGACAGGAAATTCATAATTTTGAATGGCTGGTTGTGGATGATGGATCTGTGGATGAAACAGAGGAGCTATTTAGAACATGGATGAACAACGAAAGTAAATTTCCTATTCGTTATTACAAAAAAAAGAATGGTGGAAAATGTAGAGCAATTAATTTCGCATTGGATCTTGCAAAGGGAAAATTGTTTTTTGTTGTTGATTCAGATGATTATTTGACAGATGATGCGTTGAAGAAAATAATTGCATGGGAAAAGTCATTACCAAAAGATGAAAAATACTGTGGTGTAGCCGGAAATCTTGGTATGAGTTCCAATTTTACACCGAACACATTGTTTGAAACAGATTATTATGATGGGACATTGCTGGATCGATACCGGAATATTGACGGAGAGAGAGCGTTGGCTTTTTTTACGGAGATTCATAAAAAATATAGATATCCAGAGTATTCCGGAGAAAAATTTATGACTGAAGCAGTAATATATAACAGAATGGCTAATGATGGATATAAGATGCGATTCTACAATGATATAGTTTGGATATATGAATATCGAAGTGATGGACTAACCAAGGCGGGTAATTCACTTTTTTTGAATAATCCAAGAGGGTATGGACTTTGGTTAAAAGAAAAAGCACTTTTTATGAATTTTTCTCTAATAAAAAGAATTAAAATGTATTATACTTTTTCATGCGATTTGATAGGTAAATATAGCACTAAAGTCATTGCTGAGTGTATAGGAGCTCCAGTTGTAATGATTAGAGCATTGATTTCAATACATACGTTAGGTGCGTTAATTAGAAGAAAAAGATAGAGCAAAGCCCTGGTTGAAGTTGCGCACAACAGTGTTGGACTTAACGGAAAAATTGAAACAAAAAGTGAATTGTATATGCTGCTTGAAGAGCAGCGATTATGGACTTCGCAGTTGGAAGCCATCAAAAAAGTACTTGAGGAAATAATCCGAAGAGTATCGTATGTGGAGAAGTTATTCGCCATTAAAAGAGTAGGAAGCATCACAATAGCAGGATTCATAGCTGAGGTGGGTGATATCAGACGTTTTGATTCACCGAAACAGATCCAGCATAAAGGGAGAACCCGGATTAGCAAACGCGGGAGAAGAAAACACAGAAAGATCTGGTATCAGGTAATGGTATCGTTGCTTGCAAGAAACAAGGAGTTCCGTGGAATTTATGATCATTATGTAATCTGTGTAAAGAATCCGTTGAAACGGTGACAGGAAAAGGTTGCTGTCAGCGGTAAATTGATCCGTGTATTTTATGCGAAAATGATGTCAGATATCCATCAGGAAGGCAACTTTATAGCCGCTTGAGCAAGAAGTACTGTAAACAGGAAAGCGTCCGCCATCAATGGTGCTGTGAAACAGGAATGCAAAAAATATGAGAAAAAGTAGAGCCAGTAGCTGCATTGACATTTTTTATAGGGCAACGACCCTGCTAAAGGAGCATGAGCAGCACACAACTATGGATAAGGAGAACGAAGAAATTTAGGATCCGTCAGATGGCGGTGATTCTAGTAGACATGAGAGGTTAGTTACTGTAGGTGAAGGTGGGGAACAGGAAGGCCTTCATAAAAAGAAGCAAAGATGTTTTAGTTCTTGTATCTAAAATTATCAGAAATGGACTCCATGAAGTCACTTCATATCCAGAAAACTCTATTTTGGAGATATATGTAACTTATTAACTGTTCATCAAATCCAGTAAAATCAAGGCGTTTTGTTGAACGTGCACTAAAAAGAACAGAGAGAGATCAAATGATTAATTTATATCTTCATGCGGGAAGCGATAATCATGGATGTGAAGCTATTGTTCGTTCTACCGTAAGCATATTAAATGAAAAAAGTAGACTATACTCATTAAATGCGGATAAAGACTTGAAATATGGATTAGATACAATATGCGATATAAAGAGAGATACGGTAACGGTATATCCCAAGAAGAGTTTGAAATGGTTTATTTCTGCAGCCCAGACAAAAATTAGTGGAAAAATAGATTTAGCTGTCAAAATTCAAAGGAAAGAGTTGCTTAAAAATATTATATCCAAAGAAATTTTTCTTTCGATAGGTGGAGATAATTATTGCTACCCAGGAACAGATGTTTTGGCAGCGGTCAATAGAAATATAAAGAAAAAAGGTGCCAAGTTAGTTCTTTGGGGATGTAGTGTTGAACCAAAACTGCTTAAAAATCCAGAAATTGTAGCAGATTTAAAAGAATTTGATTTGATTACAGCAAGAGAGTCAATTTCTTATAATGCATTAAAAACAATTAATATTAACACTGTAAAGGTTGCAGATCCGGCATTTACACTTCCTAAGAAGTTGTTATCTCTACCAGATAATTGGTTAGAAAGAAACATGGTTGGAATAAATGCTAGTCCATTGATTCTTCAGAATGGAAAAGATTCAAATACTGTTTATATGGCATATAGAATGCTTATTCAAGAAATTCTTGATCATACAGATTGTGGAGTTGCACTGATCCCACATGTGGTATGTGATGGTAATAATGATTTGGAAGTGCTTGCGCAACTCTATGATGAATTTAAAGATAATGATAGAATCATGCTAATTGGAGATCATAACTGCATGGAACTGAAAGGATATATTGCACGTTGTCGATTTTTTGTTGGTGCAAGAACGCATGCTACTATTGCTGCATATTCTTCTTGTGTGCCCACACTGGTATTAGGATACTCAGTTAAATCGCGTGGCATTGCGAGAGATTTATTTGGCAATGAAGAAAACTACGTTTTACCAGTGCAATCGTTACAAGAACCAGATGAATTGACAAAGCATTTCAGATGGCTTGTAGGGCATGAAAAAGAAATAAAAGATCATTTAGAAAAAATTATGCCGGAATATATTTCGAAAGCATATTCAGGGAAAATGGCACTGGATAAATTAGTTCGATGAGGTGAATGCAGTGCAAAAAAATGAGTTGAAATCGGGAGTGATTTTGTCGTACATTAACTTGGGGCTTGGCACAGTTATTCCTTTTATATATACACCAATTATGCTCCGAATGTTAGGACAAGCAGAATATGGTTTATTTTCGCTTGCTTCGTCCGCCGTTTCTTACTTATCATTATTGAGTTTTGGATTCGGAAGTACTATTATTAGGTATATTTCTAAATATCGTGCAGAGAAAGATAAAAAATCAGAAGAAAAGGCATTTGGTTTTTTCTTAATTTTATACTGTGTATTAGCTTTGCTAGTTCTATTATGTGGGGCAATCATTGCAAATAATGTTGAAGCAATATTTCAAAAAGGATTATCAGCTAATGAATTGAAAAAAATGAAAGTTCTGGTAATGATAATGACATTTAACTCAGCATTATCATTTCCAAACAGTGTCTTTTCATCAATGATAACAGCGAATGAGAAGTATATCTTTAGAAAACTTGTTGATATGTTTTCAACTGTATTAGCTCCACTGGCAAATTTAGTTGCGTTGTATTTGGGGTACGCTTCTGTAGGAATGGCAACAGCGGCAACCGTGGTTCAATTTTTGATGCTCCCTGTGAATATTTATTATTGTCTTAGAAAGTTACATATTAAACCAGTTATAGAAAAACTTCCAATAGCACTAATTAAAGAAATGTTAGGATTTTCGGTGTTTGTTTTTATTGGTTCGATTGTAGATATGTTATTCTGGGCTACTGATAAAGTTATTTTAGGAATGTTATCCGGGAGTGTCGCTGTTGCAATTTATAATGTGGGCGGTACTTTTAATAATATGGTTATGAATTTGTCAACATCAATATCTGGAGTATTGACACCTAGAGTGACGGGGATGGTCGTAAAAGATGCATCCAAGGATGAATTAACGAATTTGTTTATTCGAGTTGGAAGATTACAGTTTATTGTAATTGCTTTGATAGTGTCTGGTTTTACTGCTTTTGGACAAGCTTTTATTACATTATGGGCTGGAAAGGATTATCATGACGCATATTGGGTTGCTATTTTGACAATGTTTCCTCTGTGCGTTCCGTTGATTCAAAACATTGGTTTAACGATTGTTACTGCTCAGAATAAGCATCAGTTTAGATCCATCATATACATGATTATTGCAATACTTAATGTAGTGACAACTTATATTGCGGTTCCATATTGTGGCATTTTGGGGGCGGCTACTTGTTCTTGTTTTGCATATATCCTAGGACAAGGTATTGTGATGAATATTTACTACTACAAAGTGACAGGATTGGATATTCCTTTGTTCTGGAAAAATATTTTAAAAATGGCCATTGTTCCAGGAATAATGATGTTTAGTGGTTTACTGATAAATAGAATATATGAAATTGATAACTGGATTATTTTTTTGATCGGGATAATTGTTTTTACTGGCATCTATATTGTGTTAATGTATGAAGTTTCATTTAATGAATATGAAAGAAGTATTTTTAGAGAACCATTGAAGAGGATAATCAAAAGAATCAAGGGATAAGAAGGTGAAAACTATGCCCAAACTTGCCGAGAAGAACCAATGCACAGGTTGCACTGCCTGTGTAAGCATTTGTCCACGGAACTGTATTCAGATGAAAAAAGATAATGCAGGATTTGAGTTTCCGGTAATTATGGAGCGGTCTGCGTGTATTGCTTGTGGGGCTTGTGAAAGAGTATGTCCCGTGTTAATGAAGAAAAAAGATGATGAAAACCTATCAACGTCTGCATATGCGGCATTCTCTAACAATAATGCACTTCGACTGGAGAGTTCCTCCGGTGGAATTTTCTCTGAGTTAGCAGCTACCATTTTACAGCGAGGCGGAGTGATCTATGGTGCAAGCTATGATGACGAAGGCGTAGTCAGACATATTGAGATAAAAGAGCAAACGGAACTCGGTAAACTACGAGGAGCGAAATATTCGCAAAGTATTTTAGGAGACAGCTTTTTAAGCATAAAAAAACAACTGGATTCCGGACGAATAGTGTTGTTTTCAGGTACACCTTGTCAGGTAGCCGGATTGAAAGCCTTTTTAAAACGAGATTATGAGAATTTGGTCTGCATAGATTTTGTATGTCATGGAGTACCGTCTCCGATGGTATGGGAAAAATATGTAAAGTATCGATCTCTAACGGATAATAGTGATTCATTTCCACAGCATATAAATTTGCGAAATAAGGAAAGTGGTTGGAGTCATTACGCATACTCGGTTAAATTTGCTTATGCAGACAAGAAACGCTATTTATGTAAAAATGGTGATGATCCCTTCATGCAATTATTTGTAAAAGATTATATTTTGCGGGAATCTTGTAGTAGCTGTCATTTTAAAGGATATCATCGTGTTAGTGATATAACATTAGGCGATTTCTGGGGAATATGGAATATTAATCCCAAAATGGACGATAATAAAGGAACATCTCTTATATTAACGCATACTGCAAAAGGTGAAAAAATGATGAACGCAGTTTCTGAAAACATAAAATGTGAACAAGTTTATTTGGAACAGGCGGCAAGAGAAAATCCATCGTTATTGAGATCATCAGTTCATAAACAAAATAGAGATATTGTTTTAAAAACTATTGAAAGCGAAAATTTTCAGGAAATATTGCCATTACTTCAAGTAAAACAACCACAAAGGCGAAGTAAGAAGGAAATAATTAAGCGTGTACTCAAAAAGCTGTGTGGGTTAGGATGAGTCACGATAACGGAGGACATTATCAATGAAATGGCTACGGCAGCACAAATGGACGCTCATTATCAGCGTACTTCTATTCCTCGGAATCACAAACTGCCAAAACCTCGACCAATCAAAACACTCCCTAAGCTACTCTTCCTATCAGATCCCCTCCGACAAAATCGATACCCCAATCCGGATTTTGCAGCTGACGGATCTGCACAACAGCGAGTTTGGAGAAGACAATCAGGAGCTGATTGACCGGATAGCAAGTCAGTCTCCCGATCTGATCCTGCTCACGGGGGATCTGTTAAATTCCGGAGAGCCTGTCACAGAGATTGCTACCAATTTGATTTCTTCTCTATGCGAGATTGCTCCCGTCTATCTGTCCTTGGGAAATCATGAGATAGAATACCAGGACAATTTTGGCACAGACGTCACACAATTGTATCAGGCCGCCGGTGCAATCGTTCTGGAGCACCAATACCGGGATATCACCGTAAAAGGCCAGTCTCTTCGCATTGGCGGCATTTACGGTTACTGCCTGCCGGACAAATACCTGGAAACGGAGGAAGCTGATCTTAGCGAATGCATGTTTTTATGGGATTTTGAGAATACCGACCGTTACAAGATCCTGCTTAGTCATCTTCCGATTGCCTGGCTGAAAAATGATGCCCTGGAGGAATGGAACATGGACTGCGTGTTTTCTGGTCATCTTCACGGAGGGCAGGTCATTTTGCCTGGAATCGGCGGCGTATATGCGCCGGATATGGGCTGGTTTCCGGGACGGCTGAAGGGTGTTTTTGATTCAAAGGATGGAAAACGGCATCTGGTTTTGTCTGCGGGGCTTGGAAATACGGAGGTGATTCCGCGGTTCAACAATATTCCGGAGATTGTCTGCGTGGATCTTGTACCGGAAGGAGGATGGTGAAAAAACTTGCACATGGATTAGGGCTGCGAATGTTACGGTTCGCTGGGAACCAGTGAACCGTAACTTAATCTGGGCATATTGTTTCACAGGATCGGCTGGCAGCTTGACATGTCGCCGGTTCTGTATTATAATAACGATGTTCACGAAAATGAAAGGATAGATGTACATGAACAAACAAGAATCTGATATTTTGAACGTGATCCTGCAATACCACTGCCGGAACCAGCGTGCGCTGGCGGAGCGGTGTGGGTTTTCACTGGGAATGGTAAACCGTTCGGTGAAAGCGCTGCAGGGGCAGGGTTTTTTAACAACAGATATGGAGCTGACGGAAAAAGCCAGGCTTGAGATGGCAAAGCATCGCCCGAAAAACGCGGTGATTCTGGCTGCCGGATATGGAATGCGGATGGTGCCGATTAATATGGAAACGCCGAAAGGACTTTTGGAAGTAGAGGGGGAACCGCTGATCGAGCGGCTGATCCGTCAGCTTCATGCGGTAAAGGTGAAGGAAATTTATGTTGTCGTTGGTTTTAAAAAGGAACAGTACGATTATCTGGTTGACCGGTATGGCGTGAAGCTGGTTGTCAATATGGAGTATGCAGAGAAAAACAACCTGCATTCCCTGGCAAAGGTATTGCCGCAGCTTGGTGAAACGTATCTTATGCCGTGCGACCTCTGGTGCCGGGAAAATCCGTTTTCGGAGTATGAGTGGTATTCCTGGTATCTGGTGAGCGATGCAAAAGATCCAGACAGTACGGTTCGTGTGAGCCGGAAGTGGGAGCTTGTGCCCTCAGGCGGGGAAAAAGAAGGAAATCATATGATCGGCATCAGCTATCTGACGGATTCTGTGGCACAGTCGATGGCGCGGCGAATCGAAACGATGGTACAGGATCGCCGGTATGACCATGTTTTCTGGGAGGATGCCCTTTTTGCGGAAAACGGAATGCCGGTGCAGGCAAAGCTTGTCCCGGAAGGAGCTGTGGTGGAGATCAATACCTACGAGCAGCTGCGGGAACTGGATGAAAATTCGGATCAGCTGAAGTCGGATGCGATGGCAGAAATTGAACGGGTGCTTTCGGTTTCCGGTGAGGAGATTACGGGAATTGAGGTCCTGAAAAAGGGAATGACAAACCGTTCGTTTTTATTCCGCTGTCGCGGCGGGCGGTATATTATGAGAATTCCGGGGGAAGGCACGAGTCTTCTGATCAACCGCAGGCAGGAGGCGGCGGTATATCGGACACTGGACGGAAAGGGCATCTGCGATGAAATCGTGTCGATCAATCCGGAAAACGGCTATAAGATTACGAAATACCTGGAGGGTGCGCGTGTCTGCGATCCGGAAAACCCTGAGGATGTGCAGGCCTGTATGAAAAAGCTCCGTTCCTTCCATGAGGAGCATCTGAGCGTGGAGCATACGTTTTCGCTGTTTGACCAGATCGCATACTATGAAAGTCTGTGGGAGGGAGAACCGTCTGTTTATCGGGATTACAGCACGACGAAAGCGCATGTGCTGGAGCTTGAGGCTTATCTGGAAGCGCAGCCGAAGGTGTGGACGCTGACGCATATTGATGCGGTGCCGGACAATTTTCTGTTTGTGGAGAAAAACGGCGGAACGGAAATTCGTCTGATTGACTGGGAATATGCGGGCATGCAGGATGCACATGTGGATCTGGCGATGTTCTGCATTTACGCCATGTATGACCGTCCGCAGGTGGATGCGCTGATCGACAGTTATTTTACGGAAGGCTGTCCGCAGGAGGTGCGCACGAAAATTTATGCATACATTGCGGTGTGCGGGCTTTTATGGAGCAACTGGTGTGAGTACAAGAGCCGGTTAGGCGTGGAGTTTGGCGAGTATTCGCTGAAACAGTACCGATATGCTAAGGATTACTATAAACTTGTTAAGCAGGAGCTTGCCAAAAGCAAAGGTCAGGAAGAATAAGAGGGTGGAAGAATGAAAGCGATGGATGTGGGGCAGAGACCGGGAAGTGAAATTCAGCAGAAAAATCATGTAGAACGTGCAATTATCATGGCGGCGGGAACGGGAACGCGGATGCGGCCGGTAACGCTTACTACGCCGAAACCGCTGATCCGTGTGAAGGGTGTCCGCATGATTGATACGGTGATTCAGGCGCTGCATGAAAATGGAATTTATGAGATTTATGTAGTAGTGGGATATCGGAAAGAGCAGTTTGCGTGCCTTACCGCAGAATATAAAGGTGTGACACTGATCGAAAATCCATACTGGGATTCCTGCAATAATATTGCATCGCTCTATGTGGCGCGGGAACAGTTGGAAAATGCAATGATTCTGGATGGGGATCAGATTATATACAAAAAAGAAATTCTTGCACCGGAATTTACGCATTCTGGCTACAATGCTGTCTGGACGGACGAAAAGACGGATGAATGGCTGATGCAGGTGAAGGATGGAATCGTGTGTTCCTGTAGCCGGACCGGCGGTAAGGGCGGCTGGCAGCTCTTCAGTGTATCACGTTGGAACCGGGAGGACGGAAAGCGGCTGAAACGCCACCTGGAACTGGAATTTGAAAAAAAACAGAACCGCCAGATTTACTGGGATGATGTGGCGATGTTCTGTCATTTTGAAGAATATGAGCTTGGCATTTATCCTATGCAGGAAGGCGATCTGATTGAGATTGATGATTTCTCGGAACTCTGCGATCTGGATCCGTCTTACTGCGGATATGAGGCACAGGGGCAGGAAAAATCAGAAGAAAAATAAGCTGGATCGGGCAGTATAGCAGAAAGGAACAGAAAACATGAATACAGTTGATGAAAACAGAGTGGCGAAAAAGAAACAGAGCGGAAAAATACGGAAAAAAGGTCAGATTGACTGGATGATCACGCTGCTGCCGCTGGGACTGATTGCAGCGCTCAGCATTTTGTTTTTCCTCCTGCCGGAACAGTCCAACACAGTTCTTGCGAAGGTACGCTTCTTCTTGGGAGATACCTTTGGAGTCTATTATCTTGCAATTGGCCTTGGCGTTTTTCTGCTCTCTTTGTATCTGGCATTTTCAAAATATGGCGATATTGTGTTAGGAGAGCAGGATGAGAAACCGAAATATTCTTTTTTTGCCTGGGGATCCATGATGTTTACGTGCGGCCTTGCGGCAGACATTCTGTTTTATTCTTTTGCAGAATGGGTGATGTATGCTGCTGATCCGCAGATTGAAAAGATGGGCGGAATCCAGGAGTGGGCGGGCGTGTACCCGCTGTTTCACTGGAGTCTGATTCCGTGGGGCTTTTATCTCGTTCTCGCTGCCGCATTTGGGTTTATGCTGCACGTGCGGAAACGGAACCGGCAGCGGTATTCAGAAGCCTGCCGTCCGATTATGGGAAAACAGACGGACGGCATCGGCGGACGGCTGATTGATCTGCTGGCGGTATTTGCACTCCTTGCAGGAACGGCAACGACATTCAGCGTGGCAACGCCGCTGATGGCAAGTGCAATCAATGCATTGTTTCATATCAATCTGGACCGGAACGCAGTGACAATTGTGATTCTGCTGATTACGTGTTTTGTGTACACGTATTCGCTGCTTCACGGCTTCCGCGGAATCGGTTTTCTGGCAAAGCTCTGCATCTATCTGTTTTTCGGGCTACTGGCGTACGTGCTGCTGTTCGGCGGACAGACGCGGTATATTATCGAGACGGGATTTTCATCGCTGGGACGGATGATTCAGTATTTCCCGACGTTGGCGACCGATACCGATCCGCTGCGCGAGACGCATTTTCCGCAGAACTGGACTATTTATTACTGGGCATACTGGATGGTATGGTGCGTGGCGGCGCCATTTTTTATCGGAAGTATTTCCCGGGGAAGAACGGTGCGGCAGACAATCCTTGGCGGATATGGATTCGGCGTTGGCTCCACGATTTTAAGCTTTATCATCCTGGGAAATGAATCGATGGGGATGCAGATGGCGGGAAAAGCGGATTTTATCGCGCGGTATGCCAAAGACGGTGATCTCTATGGAATGATTATCGCCATGATCCAGAAGATCCCGTGTGCATCGCTGGTTCTTGTCGTTCTGCTGCTCACGATGATTGCCTTTTATGCGACCTCGTTTGATTCGATTGCGCTGACGGTTTCCTGCTACAGCTACCGCCGTCTGGAAGAGGGACAGCAGCCATCGAAAGCGATTCAGCTTATGTGGTGCCTTCTGCTGATTCTGCTTCCGATTGCACTGGTCTTTTCCGAAAGCTCTATGAGCAATCTGCAGTCGGTCAGTATCGTGGCAGCGTTTCCGATCGGAATGGTAATTCTTCTGATTGTGGCGGGATTCCTAAAGGATGCCGGAGCATATCTGAAAGAAATAAAGAAGAAATGATTTTTTATGCAGCATGAAAATAGAGCCGGATTTCTATTTGGCGGAAATCCGGCTGTGTGCATTTCAGACAGTGTAGGTCTATACAAACAGTGTACACCCCTGCCGCTTGAACTGTTCGATCTTTTCGTCAATGAGCTCCGGCGTTACACCGAGATGCTCGGCAAGACACTGCTTGCAGAAAAACTGTTCTGCGCCGCGGTTGATAAATTTACGGTGGGCGCCGATCTCGTTATGTGTGAGTTCTTTGCCGCACTGCATACAGCGTGCCATCAGAGTTTTACGACCTTTGCACGGTATACTTTTGATGCAAACGGCTCGAGTTCTGTGACAAGGGATGCATTGTTTGCACACAGGTTCTCGCCGGTCCAGACCTCAGTAAGTTCCAGAGTACGGCCAGTGGAGAACGGAAGGCCGATCTCATCCAGATTCATGGCTGCACGCGATTTTTCATCACTGAGATTGAACATGCCGATAGCAAGATTTCCGTTTGCGAGCGCTTTTACATAAATCAGAACGTTGTCATTCCATGCATGGTTTTTCACTTTATACGGCTGACGGCAGAGCGGATCCTGGTTGATGCGGATCATTTCGTCATTCATGAGAATGCGGCGGGTTTCGTCGCTCATCTCGCGGATGTCGCAGCCGATCATCAGCGGGGAGCCAAGGAATGCCCACAGTGCATAGTGTGTCTGATACTGGACATCGCTGCAGCCGGCCAGTCCAACATTTCCTTTTCCATGCATGCCGACGATCAGCATGTCCATATCGTTGAAGCAGCCGACGCCGTTGTACGGATGCAGTTTTTCCTGCTGTGCCACGAGATCTTTGACAGAATCCCAGGTATCAAAGATGTCGCCGGTGGAACGCCACATGGAAGCGCCGGTTTCTTTGATCCACTCATGCGTTTCATCAGCACCCCAGGAGCAGGCAGAGAAGAGAATGTCGCGGCCGCAGTTCTCGAGTGCCAGTCCCATGCGGCGGTACAGATATTTTCCGTGCAGGATCGGACTGTGGTAGCAGTAGTCGTATTTTAAGAAATCAACATCCCAGGATGCGAAAGTTTCCGCATCGACAAATTCGTGCTCATAGCTGCCAGGGTAGCCGGCACACGTCATGTTTCCGGCGCAGGAATACATACCGAATTTCAGCCCTTTGGAATGAACGTAATCGGCAACGGCTTTCATACCATACGGAAATTTTTCCGGATCCGGCACAAGACGGCCGTTTTCATCGCGTTCACGTAAAGACCAGCAGTCGTCGATGACAAGATATTCGTATCCTTTATCGCGCAGGCCGCTCTCGGCCATGACATCAGCAGTTTCAAAAATCATTTTTTCATTGATATTTTCTCCGAAGGTGTTCCAGGAATTCCAGCCCATCGGCGGTGTAAGTTTGATCATAGTATTGACCTCCCGTAAGTTTTGATGTACTTTGAGTATAGATGGATTTCCAGAGCAAAACCATGGAATTTTAAGACAAAAGCATGGATTTTTGCTTCATAAAGAATAAAATACGGGAAAAGGAAAGAATATGCTTGTATCAGAAATGAACGGGATCCGGCCTGTCGATGCCGGGCGGCAGGACTGCCATGATCTGCATTCCTGGGGGCCGGGTGTACGGCAGTGCTATATTATACATTATATTATAAGCGGAAAGGGAACGTTTACCTGCGGGAAAAAGACGTACACGCTTACCGCCGGACAGAGCTTTTTAATCTGTCCAGAGCAGGTGGTGCAGTACGCGCCGGATGAGAACGAGCCGTGGGAATATGTGTGGGTTGATTTTGTCGGGGAACAATGCCGGCAGATTCTGGCACGGTCGGTACTGAACCCACAGCAGCCGGCGGCGCCGCCTCTCCGTCAGGAAAGGCTTCTGCCGTATTTTGAGCGTCTCTGCCAGATGGAACTCTATCGCCGGAACAGCCAGGAGGCCGTCGGTGTGCTGCTTGCGCTTCTGGGCGTGTACCAGGATCTGGCGGAGCCGCAGCGGGAGGAGAGAAAGAAGGAGGATCCGCGGATTATGGAAGCGATGGCTCTGATTGCCGCAGGGTATCACAGGAGTGAGTTCTGCGCGGAGACAATTGCGCGGAAAATGGCGGTCAGCCGCACAACGCTGAACCGTCTGTTTCAGAAGAAAATCGGCTGGTCACCAGGACAGTATCTGCTGGAATATCGGCTGCAGCAGTCAGAAAAGCTGCTGCAGATGGGGATGACGGTCAAACAGACGGCGCTGTCGTGCGGATTTGAAGATCCCTTTTACTATTCCCGTGTGTTCCGGAAACACTATGGAATGCCGCCGTCGGATTACCGGCTGGAGTTTGCAGAAATTCAGTGAACGGCGGGCGTTACCGCTCGTCGGAGAGATAATTCCGCATAGAGCGCAGGGCGGACTTTTCCAGCCGGCTGACCTGCGCCTGCGAGATGCCGATTTCCCGGGCAACCTCCATCTGGGTCTGCCCCTCATAGAAACGCATGCGGATGATCTGGCGTTCGCGCTCATTGAGACGGGCGACCGCGTCCTGCAGGGCGAGGTTCTGCACCCAGTTTTCTTCTTTATTTTTCTTATCACTTAACTGATCCATGACATACAGGGTATCGCCGCCTTCCGTGTAGACGGGCTCATACAGACTCATTGGGCTTTGGATTGCATCGAGGGCATAGACGATATCCTCTTTTCCAATGCCGATTTCAGCGGCGATTTCCTCGATCGAAGGCTCTTTCTGGTTCTGCTTGAGATAAAGTTCGCGGGCGCAGATGGCGCGGTAGGCAGTATCCCTGAGGGAACGGCTGACGCGGATCGCATTGTTGTCACGCAGATACCGCCGGATTTCACCGATGATCATCGGCACGGCATAGGTGGAGAAACGGACGTTTAAGGTCGTGTCGAAGTTATCAATCGCCTTAATCAGGCCGATACAGCCGATCTGAAAGAGATCGTCGGCGTTTTCACTGCTGTTGGAGAAGCGCTTGATCACGCTTAAGACAAGGCGCAGATTGCCCTGAATGTAGCGTTCGCGGGCAGCAGCATCTCCTTCGCGGGCCTTTTTCAGCAGAGTCTCTTTTTCTTCGGCATTCAGTACGGGAAGGCGTGATGTATTGACTCCGCACAGTTCAACTTTATTGATCGCCATGGTATGCATCCTCCTGAAACATGGAACGTATGGTTACCGTTCGTTACTGTTATACGTTCATGATTGGCAGTTGGCGGGACGAATATACGAGAGCCCGGAAAATTTCATAAAGTTTTAGTCCTTGACAAAGCTTTTGGAAAATGATTTCCTGCTATTGTAGAAACGGCGGAAAGTGTGATAAGATAAGGGAAGTGTACGAAATGCGAGGTCTTGTTTTATGATGAGTGGAAAGGAACGAAGAGAAGAGATTCTTCAAAGAATAACAAACAGTAAGACGCCGGTCTCCGGTGCAGCGCTGGCGAAGAGCTGTGAAGTCAGCCGTCAGGTGATTGTCCAGGACATTGCCCTGATCCGCGCTGCCGGATACGATGTGATTGCGACAAACCGCGGCTACATCTGCAGCAGCCCGGTGAGAGAGACGCGGGTCTTTGAGGTGAATCACACGGATGAGCAGATGCAGGACGAGCTGAATACAATTGTGGATTTCGGCGGCGTTGTGCTGGATGTGATTGTGCGTCACGAGGTTTACGGAGAACTGCGGGCGGAACTTAATATCAGTTCACGAAATAAGGTGGCACTGTTTATGGAAGAAATCCGGCAGGGAAAATCACGGCCGCTGAAGAATATCACATCAGGGGAACATTTTCATACCGTATCGGCAGACTCTGCGCAGACCCTGGATCTGATTGAAGAGGAACTGCGAAAGAAAGACTACCTGGTGCGGACTGTGAAATAGGGGAAAAAGCCCTTATTTTCACAAAAAACTGTTATTCGAAAAAATTTTAAATTTTTTTCAAAAAGGTGTTGACTTTTCTCTTAGGATAGTGTAATATACATGATGTCAGCGGGAACGAGTGATAAACAAAGAGTTCTAAAGCGACAAAGAAATGTGCGTTTAGCTCAGCTGGATAGAGCGTTTGGCTACGGACCAAAAGGTCGGGGGTTCGAATCCTCTAACGCACGGACGGTAACCGTCCTGGTGAAAACCAGGGCGGTTTTTTCGTATGCAGAATGAAAAATAAAACAAGCGGCCTTTTGGTCAGCAGCCAGACGGCCGCACTTTTTGAAAAAATCATGGGGAAACAACTTGTACGCTCATTGACACAAGTGAGATACATCTCCTATAATAAAGCCAAATTTAAGATCTCGAAAGGGGACAAGTTATGGCTAAGTTAGTAATTGATGCGAACAGAAAGCTTTCAAAAATCAATAAGGAAATCCAGGGACAGTTTTCGGAGCATCTGGGAAGATGTATTTATGAAGGACTCTATGTAGGAGAAAATTCCGATATTCCGAACGTGAACGGAATGCGTACCGATGTTGTTGAAGCACTGAAAAATATCAAAGTTCCGGTACTGCGCTGGCCGGGTGGATGTTTTGCAGATGAATATCACTGGAAAGACGGTATCGGACCGAAAGAAAGCCGCAAAAAAATGATCAACACCAACTGGGGCGGTGTTGTCGAGGACAACAGCTTCGGTACCCACGAGTTTTTTGAACTCTGCCGTCAGATCGGATGTGAAACCTATATCAACGGAAATATGGGAAGCGGTACTGTACAGGAGATGTCGGAGTGGGTTGAATATATGACATTTGACGGGGTATCTCCGATGGCAGACCTTCGTGCGGAAAATGGCCACGAAAAGCCGTGGACCGTCGATTTCTTCGGTGTCGGCAATGAGAACTGGGGCTGCGGCGGAAATATGAATCCGGAATTCTACGGAAATATGTACCGCAGATATCAGACCTTTGTGCGTGATTACGATGGAAACAAAAAGATCCGGAAGATTGCCTGCGGTGCCAATGCGGATGATTATGAGTGGACGCAGGAAGTGATGAAAGCATGCTTTCGCAGAACCTCCCCGCAGCAGCACGGCATGATGGATGGACTGTCCCTTCATTACTATACGGTTCCGGAAACCTGGGATCACAAGGGCAGTGCAACGGAATTTGCGGAAAAAGACTGGTATAAGACCATGAAAAAGACGATGTACATGGAAGAGCTGATCCGCCGTCACAGCGCCATTATGGATCAGTACGACCCGGACAAAAAGGTCGGCATGATCGTGGATGAGTGGGGTACCTGGTATGATGTGGAGCCTGGAACGAATCCGGGATTTCTGTATCAGCAGAATACCATGCGTGACGCACTGGTCGCAGGGATCAACCTGAATCTTTTCAACAAACACAGCGACCGCGTCAAGATGGCAAATATCGCACAGATGGTCAATGTTCTGCAGTCGATGATCCTGACAGAGGGGGAAAAGATGGTCAAAACTCCGACGTATCATGTTTTCGATCTGTATCAGGTACATCAGGAAAATGATCTTCTGGCAAGCTCTCTGGAAACGGAGCAGGTTGGTCTGGAAGACGAATACATGGTTCCGAATCTGACGGAATCTGTTTCGGTAGATGCCAACGGTGTACTTCATATTACGATGACGAATGTGGATCTGGAGAAAGCATATCTGGTAGAGGCGGTACTTCTTGGAAAAGAAGTCGGCGAGATCAAAGCCGAGATCGTAACCGGCCATATGCAGGATAAAAACACCTTTGAAGCGCCGGAGACGGTTGGCGTTCAGGGCTTTGACGGTGTGCAGGCAACAAAAGAGGGAATTTCCTTTACCATTCCGGCATGCAGTGTGCTTCATATCGCCGTAAAATAGGGAAACCATAAAAACCAGAAGATATTTGGGATGAAAAAAGATTCGGTTCCGGAGGAGTTTGATGGACGGAAATACCAGGATCTGTAAAAAATGCCTGCTTCGTGAGATGGACGAGGCAGGCTTTTTTCAGAATATGTACGATTATATTGCAAGAATTCCGGCGGACGATAAAACGCCGGGGGAGGAATACGAGCGGCGGCTTTCGATCTGTAAGGAATGCGAAAAGCTGCTGTCCGGCATGTGCCGCATGTGCGGCTGCTACGTGGAGATGCGGGCAGCGATTGCACTGCGGGACTGCCCGGGGAAAAAGTGGTAGCAAAAGAGAAACCCCGCACAGCGGATCCTGTGAAAACAACGGATCCCTGTGCGGGGTTTTGAGAATCAGCGAAGTCGGTAAGATCAGTTGGGACTTGTTTGCGTCTCCGTTGCGACTTTCGGATCCTTGAAATAGCGGGACAGCTTCGGCACGGAGATGAACAGCGTCAGAAATTCGGCGACCGGAATCGACAGCCACACACCGTTGGTGCCAAGCACGAGCGGCAGAAGCAGCGCGGAGAGAACGATAAAGACGAAGGTTCGCAAAAAAGAAATCAAAGCAGAGGTCTTTCCGTCTGACAGTGCCGTAAAAATGCCGGAGGCGACGATATTCGTACCGCAGAACAGGTAAGCGATGGAGAACAGATATCCGCCGTGGCGTGTCAGTTCAAAGCCGTACGTGCCTTTCTGCATGAAAACGGCGGAAATAACAGGAGAACCGAAGGCAGCCACAAGTGCAATGATCACAGAGCTTACCACGACGAAGCGGATACTGATGCGGTAAAGCCGGATCAGCCGCTGTTTGTTCCGGCTGCCGTAGTTGAAGCTGAACACAGGTGCAACGCCGATACTGTAGCCGAGGTACAGCGCAACAAAGAGAAACTGTCCGTACAGAATCGCCGTGATGGCGGCAACACCGATTTCGCCCTCGAATTTCAGCATCAGCATGTTGAAAAGGTAAGTGACAACGGCTGCGGAAAGATTGCTGACCATCTCGGAGGAACCGTTGAAGCAGCTTGTGGAGAGCAGGCCTTTGGAAAACTCCGGCCTGGTGAAACGAAGGCCTTTTCGGGCAAAGGTAAAGTATAAAATACCGGCAACGGACGGGATACACTGGCCAAGGCCGGTGGCAAGGGCCGCTCCCGCAACACCGAGATGGAGCGGGACGACAAACAGATAGTCCAGAATCATGTTGGTAATGCCGGCGGACACCGTAAGGGAAAGTCCGAGTCCCGGGCGCCCTGCCGTTACAAAGAAGGACTGGAACAGCGCCTGGAGAAGACAGACCGGGGCAAAGGAAAGGATCGTCCGCAGATAGGCGGTACCGTAATCCATCAGCACCGGTGTTGCACCGAGCAGACTGCAGATCTGACGGCAAAACAGGTTGCCGAGCACTGCGCCCAGAATACCGATGATCAGTGTGGTAAGGGTAAGGGCAGAAAAGTTACGGTTGGCTTCCTCCAGTTTTCCCTGTCCGATCTTTGCGGCGACAACGGCGCTGCCTCCGGTACCGAACATGATGCCGACGGCAAGAAGAATGCTGACGGCAGGATAGACGATATTGGCGGCGGAAAGCGCCATGCTGTCCACGTACTGTGCGATGAAAAAGCCATCCACAATACTGTAGAGAGACATAAAGATCATCATGATGATCGATGGAAACGCAAACTTCAGCAGGGAGCGGAAGTTGAAATCCTTGGCGAGTGACTGGCTCATAATCAAAAACCTCCTTTTTTATGTGTGAAAAGCCTTTTTCAGACACGCTTTAGATGGGAAAGATTTCTTGTGAAAATTTGAATCGTTTGCTATTATAAAGGATAGGGTAACCCTATAGTCAAGTGCAAAAAAGGTGAAAAACAGGAAAAATTCCGAGAGCACATATTCAGGAAAAGGAGTCAGAAATGGGAAAACAGGAGTATTTAAGCGCGGGGCGATTTGCAGCGCTGGTAGGCACGACAAAGGAAACGCTCTTCCATTATGATGAGATTGGGCTGTTCGTACCAAAAAGAAGAGGGACAAACGGCTACCGGTATTATGCGATGGATCAGATGGAAACGTTTGATGTGATCGGAATGCTGCGGGAGCTGGGCATGCCGCTGGCAGAGATTCGAAATTATCTGGAACAGCGAAGTCCCGAAAAATTCGGAGTACTGCTGGAACAGGAGGAGAAGGTGGTGCGTGAAAAAATGCAGCGGCTCCGCGAGATGCAGCGCTGGATAGGGGAAAAGAAGCGGTTTCTGGCACAGGCATCGGCGGAATGCCGTGAGGCGTTTGAAAAAAATCCCTTCTGTCCTGTGGGGATTCATACCCTGCCATTGCAGTATCTTGTCACAAATCACAGCGAATCAGCGGATAATCTGGCAGTCAATCAGAAAATCGGAGAGCTCTATGCTTACTGCGGGCAATACGGAAATCGAAGTTCGTATAATGTGGGGTTTGTTCAGAAACGGGAAACACTGGAAACGGGGAATTTTCTGGATTACCGTGATTTTTATCTGATTTTTGATCGTGTGCCGGCGAAAGTGCGATACACGGTTCGGCTGGAGGGAGAGTATCTTTGTTATTATTATAAAGGACCATGGCAGGGAATTGAAGCGGCGTACCGGAAGCTGTTCCGGTATGCCACGGAACAGAGACTTTTGCTGGACGACCGCTTTTATGAGGAATATATGGTGGACGCGCTGACCAGTCAGGAAATGGAACAGTATATTACGAGAATCGCCGTAAAAATTTTAAGATAGACAGGTAGGAGGGGAAAAAACAAGATTTTCACAAACTTTTTTCATTCTCCTCTTGACCATGACGCAACGTCACCCATTATAGTGAGGGTACAACAAGTTGAATTGACATAAAACTGAGACGATAAACACACCAAAAAGGAGAAAAAGCATGAAAGTATTAGTAACAGGCGGAGCCGGATTTATCGGCGGAAACTTCGTACATCACATGGTAAACAAATACCCGGACTATCAGATCGTAAACCTGGACCTGCTGACCTATGCGGGAAACCTGGAGACTCTGAAACCGGTTGAGGACAAACCGAACTACAAATTTGTAAAAGGTGATATCGCAGACGAAGCTTTCATCATGGATCTGTTTGAAAAAGAGAAATTTGACGTTGTTGTCAACTTCGCAGCAGAGAGCCATGTAGACCGTTCCATCGAGGATCCTGGCATCTTTGTTCAGACCAACGTAATGGGAACCCGTGTACTGCTGGATGCTTCCAGAAAATTCGGCGTAAAGAGATATCATCAGGTATCTACCGATGAAGTTTACGGAGACCTTCCGCTGGATCGCCCGGACCTGTTCTTTACAGAGAATACCCCGATCCACACCTCCAGCCCGTACTCTGCATCCAAGGCAAGCGCAGACCTGTTTGTACTGGCTTACCACAGAACCTTCGGTACCCCGGTTACCGTTTCCAGATGCTCCAACAACTACGGCCCGTATCACTTCCCGGAAAAGCTGATTCCGCTTATGATCAGCCGCGCACTGGCAGACGAAGAGCTTCCGGTATACGGAAACGGTGAGAATGTCAGAGACTGGCTGCACGTATCCGACCATTGTGAAGCAATCGACCTGATTATCCATAAAGGTAAAGTAGGCGAGGTTTACAACATTGGCGGACACAACGAGAGAACAAACCTTCAGGTAGTACAGACCATCCTGAAAGCTCTGGACAAACCAGAATCTCTGATCAAATACGTAAAAGACCGCCCGGGCCATGACAGAAGATATGCAATCGACCCGACCAAGATCGAGACTGAACTTGGATGGAAACCAAAATACAATTTCGATACCGGAATTGCACAGACAATCCAGTGGTATCTGGACAATGAAGACTGGTGGAAACACATCATCAGCGGTGAGTATCAGAACTACTTTGCTGAGATGTACAAAGACCGTCTGTAAGAGAGAAAAGTGAAATGCAAAGGCCGCAAAAAGCGGCTTTTGCGAAGGAGTGGTGGATATGGATCAATATTATACCACTGGTGAATTTGCCCGGATGGCCCATGTGACCATTCGGACAATTCGCTATTACGACAAAAAAGGGCTGCTGAAGCCGAGCTTTATTAACGAATCCGGTTATCGGATGTATTCGGATGAGGATTTTCTGAAGCTGCAGAAAATTTTATCGCTGAAATATCTCGGATTTTCCCTGAATGAGATCGGAAATATGACGATTCACGATACGAGTGCGGATATTCTGAAATCATTGAAAATGCAGATCGGACTTGTGCACAAGAAGATGGAAAATCTGGAACAGATGGAAAAGGCGCTGCAGAATACGACACAGATTCTGGAGGAGACGAACCAGATCGACTGGACCGGCATTCTGAACCTGATTCATCTGACCGATATGGAAAAGATGCTGGTGGAGCAGTACAAAAACGGGGAAAACCTGAATATCCGTATTTCGCTGCACGAGCAGTATTCCCAAAATAAAAAGGGATGGTTCCCGTGGCTTCTGGAACAGATGGATTTTGACGGTGCGCGCCGGATTCTGGAGATTGGCTGCGGAAACGGACAGCTCTGGAAAAAAGCGGAGCCATCCGTGCTGAAAGGAAAGTATATCTGTCTGTCTGACCTGTCGGACGGCATGATCCGGGATGCGGCGGAAAATCTGGGAGAAGAAAAGGCATCCTGTTTTGATTTCCGGACACTGGACTGCCAGAAGCTTCCGTTTCCGGATGCGGAATACGACCGGATTATTGCAAATCATGTTTTGTTCTATGTCCAGAATCTGTCCCGCGGTCTGCAGGAAATCAGCCGTGTGCTTTCAGATGACGGCGTGTTCTACTGCAGTACGTATGGAAAAGGCCATATGAAAGAGATTACCGATCTGGTACAGGAGTTTGATCCGCAGATCAATCTTTCGGAGGTGGCGCTGTATACTATTTTTGGTCTGGATCACGGAGAAAAGCAGTTAAAGCCTTATTTTGGCAGCGTAGAGAAAAGAATCTACGAGGACAGTCTCTGGGTCGACCGGCCGGAGCCGCTTCTGGACTATATCCTTTCCTGCCATGGAAATCAGAATGAGTATCTGTATCCGAGACAGCGGGAATTCAAAGAATTTCTGGAAAAGAAAATTCAGAAACACGGCGGAATTGCGATCACAAAAGAGGCAGGGGTTTTCATCTGCAGAAAATAACGGGAGAGGCCGACATGAAAATGGAGGTCTCTTTTTTATCCCTCATTTTAGGCAAGTTTGACAAAAATGTTAAAAAATAAATACAGAGTATGTTTTTTGTATTGCCAGAGATCACAAAAGGATGTATACTAAAGTAGAATGTCTAAGTATGCGTGACTTGAAGAAAGAACACAAAAAGAGGGATAAGGTATGAAGGAATTATTTGATGTACACTGCCATATGGTCCCGGGGGTAGACGACGGTGCAGCTGACCTGGAAGAGTCGCTGGCGATGCTGAAAATGCAGCACGAGGACGGGGTCAGGAAGATTATCATCACACCGCATTATCGGCGGCGGATGTTTGAAACACCGGCAAAAAAGGTACATGAGCAGTTTCTGAAACTGCAGGAAGCGGCAAAAAAGGAATATCCGGATATGTCGCTTTATCTCGGGTGTGAACTTCACTCGAACATGGATCTTCAGGATATCCTGGAAAAACGGAAATATGTGACCATGGCCGGTTCATCCTATGTTCTGTTGGAATTTTCCGAGGGAGATTCCGCACAGCATATCCGTGAGAGAGTCTACAATGTACTGTCCTGCGGTTATGAACCGATTATCGCGCATGTGGAGCGCTATCAGGCAACGGTAAAGAGCGTCGGATTTTCCAGCGATCTGGTGGATATGGGCGCAAGACTGCAGGTGAATGTGGAAAGTATACTTGGAAAGTATACGTGGGGGGCAAAACGCTACTGCAGAAAACTGATGAAGGAAGATCTGCTCGGTTTTGTCGGCAGCGATTCCCACAACACAAAAACACGTATTCCCAACATAGGAGCAGGCGCTGCCTATGTTTCAAAAAAAATGGGAGAGGCATATGCCGAAAGGATTTTCCACGATAATCCGATGGAAATCTTAAGGGATGCCGGAGAAATCTAAAAAAAGTCAGGAGAAGAAGATGGAAACGAATCAACAGAATCAGGATGAAATTGAAATCGATTTACTGGAACTGCTTCGTGTGCTCTGGAGCAAAATTGGCTATGTGATTTTAGCTGCATTGGCACTTGGCCTTCTGATGGTACTGGTCAGCAAAGTATTTATGAAGCCGCAGTATGAATCGACGACAAAAATGTATGTACTGTCAAAACAGGACAGCAGCAGTACTGTAACAAGTGGAGATCTGCAGGCAAGTTCTCTTTTAACCAAAGACTATGCGGAGCTGATTCAGAGCCGTCAGGTTGTTGAAACCGTTATTGCACAGTTAAATCTGGATCTTACCTATGAGGAGTTTTTGAACAAAATTACTGTTACTACACAGAACGATACGCGTATCCTTTCGATTACAGTAAAAGACGAAGATCCGTATGTAGCAAGCCAGATGGCGGATGCAATCCGTGTAGCAGCATCAGATCATATTCAGAACGTTATGAACACAGAAGCTGTAAATGTGGTAGATGAGGCGAATATTCCAGATGAGCCGGTAAGCCCAAGTATTAAGAAAAACGGGCTGATCGGTGCAATAGCAGGTGCATTTATCGCGATTGTCATCATCATTATTGTTTATCTGACAAATGACACCATCCAGACCTCCGAAGATGTAGAACGTTATCTGGGTGTCAGTACACTCGGCATAATTCCTCTTGCAGAAGGACAGAAAAAGAGCAAGAAGAAAAACAAAAACGGCCGTGGAAGAAAGAAATAAGGGAGGATACGGAACGTGAATCAGGTAGTAGTAAAACAGGAAAAATCAGGCTATCAGATTGTGGAAGCCTACAAATCTCTTCGGACCAACCTTCAGTTCTGCGGAGAAGATAAGAAAGTAATCGCGGTTACAAGCTGTACACCAAATGAGGGAAAGAGCAGTGTTTCTATGCAGCTCGGCATTTCTCTTGCAGAGAGCGGAAAAAGAGTGATTTTGATCGATGCCGATCTTCGGAAATCGGTTCTTCTTGGAAGAACGAAAACACAGAAATCTGTTCGCGGACTGGCACACTTCCTGTCCGGTCAGGCAACTCTGGAGGATGTCATCTGTTCTACCAATGTAAAGAACTTTTACATGATTTATTCCGGCCCGTTTCCGCCGAATCCGGCAGAGCTTCTGGGGGGAAAGAACTTCCGAAGTCTTTTAAATGCACTTCGTAAAGTTTACGATTATGTGATTGTGGATACTCCTCCGCTTGGAAGCGTTATCGACAGTGCAATCGTTGCAGAAATCTGTGATGGTTCAATCATGGTCATTGAGTCCGGTGTGATCAGCTATCGTTTTGCACAGGAAGTAAAGAGCCAGCTCGAGAGAAGTAACTGCCCGCTGCTTGGCGTTGTCCTGAACAAGGTGGATATGCAGAAACAGGCGTATGGTAAATACGGAAAATACGGTCAGTACAAATATGGAGATTACGGCCAGGAGGAGGACGATTAACTGCCATGAAAAAAGGGATTGTTGCAGGTTTGATTGTCCTGTGCGTGGCGCTAGGAGCCGGTACAGCAGCTGTCGTAGTGACGGACGACCGAAAAGGCCCGGAAATCGAGCTTCCAGCTGATGGGGATGTAACGTATGAGGAAGGCAGTGATACAGCGCCTTTGCTGGAAGGCGTTACTGCAACGGATGAGAAAGACGGAGATGTGACAGATTCGCTGATGATTGAAAACATTTTCCCGAACGATGACCATACCAGTGCATCGGTTGTCTATGCGGCAAAGGACAGTCACAATAATGTATCAAAAGCAACACGCCGCGTGAATTATAAAGCTGCAGCGGAAGATACCCCGGCGGAAAATGAGGCTACGCAGGAAACGGATAACAGTGGGGCGGCAGATGAGTCTGCACCGGCAACAGAGGAGCCGCAGCAGAATGACACAGAGGGCACAAAAAATGAGACAGATGCGCAGATGGAAATCGAAGCACTGCCGGCGGAAAGCCCAAAACTGTACCTGAATACGTATGAAGTAACAGTGGAAGCCGGAAACGATCTGGACAAAACCAGCTATATCAAAGAGATGACCGATGATGCAGACAGCCAGGAGTCACTCTTTAACCAGATTGAGATCGACGGCGATGTGGATACTGCAGTGCCGGGAGATTACACGCTGACGTATCATGTGACGGACAGCGATGGAAACAGATCAAATGCAGCGGTGCTTACCGTACACGTTCAGTAAGAATAGAAGAACTGCTCTGATGGGGATGCCCGATCGGGGCAGTTCTTTTTTCAAGTTTTTACGGCGCGAGTAAAATTTGACAGCCCAAAATGAGTATGGTAGAGTGAGAAAGAAAGACGGCAGAAGGGGGCAGAGGAGATGCTTCGAATCTGGCAGAAAACAGAAAAACAGAAGCTGGAGCCGGTAGGAATGGGAACGGCGTTCCCCTTTTTAAAGGAAAAGAACTATGTAGTTTCTATCATCGGCGGCGGCGGAAAAACGACGCTGCTGTACGAGATGGCAGGCTTTTGCGTAAAAAACGATCAGAAGGTACTGGTGACAACTTCGACGCACATTTACCGTCCGCCGAAGGAATGGCATGACCAGAGTCTGGAAGCGGTCGAAAGAAAATTTCGCACAGGCCGCGCAGCGATTATCGGGAGTGCCTGCCGGGATACGGAAAAGCTTTCCATGCCGGAAACGGAACTATTTGAAGCGGCACGCAAAAAGGCCGATCTGACGCTGATCGAGGCGGACGGCGCGAGGCACCTGCCGTGCAAGGCACCGGCGGAACATGAACCGGCGCTGCTTTCCTCTTCAGATCTTGTGATTGGTGTGACAGGTCTTTCGGCACTGGGACAGCCGCTTGGCAAGGGCTGCTTTCGGGCAGAACGGGCGGCGGAACTGCTTGGCTGTACGATGGAACACCATATCACGGAAGAAGATCTGGCACGGCTGATCGCATCGGAACAGGGACAGCAGAAGGATTTGAAAGGCAGAACGTTTTATGCGGTACTGCACCAGTATGAGGAAAAAGAACACCGGGCGGCCGCAGAGAAACTTGTGGAGCTGCTGCGCAGGCAGGGGATCGAGCATGTTCTGGTTACGTGCGCGACAGGAAACAGAAGACAAAGCGGTGAGAACACGAATCCCTGGTATGGGAGAGCAGAGCTTCCCGTGCGTGAAGCGGAAGAAGAGTGGGAACCCGGAGAATAAAACGGAAATAGAATGGAGGAGACAGATGGCGGAATTTACCCATTTTAAGAAAGACGGCAGCGCCGTCATGGTTGATGTCCATGAGAAGCCGGACACGTACCGGGCAGCATCGGCGACGGGAACCATACAGGTAAGCCCGGAGGTATTTGCAGCCGTGCGGGATCATACGGCAAAAAAAGGCGATGTGCTCGGCGTTGCACGGCTGGCAGGCATCATGGGGGCGAAGAAGAATGCGGAGTTGATTCCGCTGTGCCACATTGTGCCGCTGACGAACTGCGAAGTGACATTTACCACGGACGAGAATACAAATTCTATTACGGCCGTGTGCACCACATCATGTGTCGGAAAGACCGGCGTGGAGATGGAGGCGCTGACTGGCGTTTCCACAGCGCTGCTCACGATCTACGATATGTGCAAGGCGATGGACCGCGGCATGGTGATTCGTGATATCCACATTCTGGAAAAGGACGGCGGAAAGAGCGGTCATTATATCTATCAGAAAGAGGAAAAATAAAGCATGGCAGAAAAGAAAGATTTCCCGGTTTTCCGGGTGGGAATTGTAACGTTAAGTGACAAAGGATATCAGGGCGAGCGCGAGGATAAGAGCGGCCCAAGGATCAAAGAGCTGCTTCCGGCGGAGCAGTATGAGGTCGTTTCGATGCGTCTTCTGCCGGATGAGCGGGCGATGATCGAGGAGGAACTGATCCGGCTTGCCGATCTGGAGCAGTGCGATCTTGTCCTCACGACAGGCGGCACGGGATTTTCCATGCGGGATGTGACACCGGAGGCAACTCTGGCGGTATCCGGCCGTGTGGCACCTGGCATCGCGGAGGCGATCCGCGCGGGCAGCATGGCGATCACAAAACGGGCGATGCTGAGCCGGGCAGTGAGTGCAATCCGTCATCGGACGCTGATTATCAATCTGCCGGGAAGCCCGAAGGCGGTGGAAGAGAGTCTTGGATTTGTACTTGATACCCTGCCGCATGCGTTGGGACTTCTGCGCGGAACGGACGGAGAGTGCGGAAGAAGCTGAAAAAAGAGGGAACAGGTAACGATGGAAGAAGAAAAAATTATTTTCTGTAAGAGCGGCGGCTGTACGGCAAAGCTCGGGGCAGGCGTGCTCGAACATATTCTGGAGAAGCTGCCGAAAGGGGAAAAGGATCCGAATCTGCTGGTGGGCTATGACAGCAAAGACGATGCATCCGTCTACCGGCTGACGGACGACCTTGCGATGGTCCAGACGCTGGATTTCTTTCCGCCGGTGGTGGAGGATCCGTACACGTTTGGAAAAATTGCGGCGGCGAATGCCTTAAGCGACATCTATGCGATGGGCGGAGAGGTGCGGACAGCCCTGAATATCGTCTGCTTTCCGGAACAGATGGATCTGAATGTCCTCGGAGAAATCATGCGCGGCGGCGCGGAAAAGGTGCAGGAGGCGGGCGGATCGCTCTCCGGCGGTCATTCGATTGCGGATGACAGTGTAAAATACGGCCTTTCTGTCACGGGAACCGTGCATCCGGACCGGATCTGGCAGAACAATACGGGCCGCGTGGGTGATCTGCTCATTCTGACGAAACCGCTCGGAACCGGCATTCTCTGTGCGGCGCACCGCGTCGGGGAGGAAAACCCGGGTGGATTTCAAAAGGCAGTGGAATCGATGATGACGCTGAATAAGTACGCCTCGGAGACGGCACGGAAGTATAACATTCATGCCTGTACCGATGTAACGGGCTTTAGTTTCCTAGGACATCTGCATGAGATGATGGAGTCGGGCGTGTCCTGCCATATCTGGGCGGATCAGATTCCGGTGTTCCCGGGGGCTGTGGAAGCGGCGGAGGAGTTTCTGATCACTGCGGCAGGCCAGCGGAACCGGAATCATCTGGAGCAGCATGTGACCTTTAAGGATATACCGTTCGGCATGCAGGAGGTGCTGTTTGATCCGCAGACATCGGGAGGGCTTCTGATGGCCGTGGATGCCGTGGATGCAGAAAAAATGCAGAGAAAACTGCTGGAGCAGGGGATTCCGGCAGCAATCGTTGGAAAAATCACAGAGCCGGCAGGAACCGAAATTTATGTGACACAGAGCAAGAAATGGTAAGGCAGGGAGGATGAAAAATGGCAGAGATGGAGAAAAAGACAGTAAACGCAATGGGTGATGTGTGCCCGGTACCGCTGGTAAAGGCAAAAAATGCGATTGCAGAACTTGCGGGAAGCGGAAAAGTGGAGGTTCTGGTGGATAATGAAATCGCCGTGCAGAACCTGGAAAAAATGGCGCAGCAGAAAGGATATGGCTTTCTGGTAAAAGAGAAGAAAGAAAAAGAGTATCATGTGGAGTTCACCGTATCGGAAACAGAGCCGGCTGAAACAGAAGAGAAAACCGTATGCCTCGTACCGGCGGCAAAGAAAACAAAACTCGTCGTTCTTTCTGCAGACCATATGGGCGAAGGAGCCGAGGAGCTGGGTAAAATTCTGATGAAGAGCTTCCTTTATGCACTGACCCAGCAGGATGAGCTGCCGGATACGATTCTGTTCTACAACGGCGGTGCAAAGTTGACCTGCGAGGGTTCCGAGTCCCTGGAGGATCTGAAAGATCTGGCAGCGCGCGGCGTTGAAATTCTGACCTGTGGAACATGCCTGAACTTCTACGGCATCACCGAAAAGCTGCAGGTCGGCAGTGTGACCAACATGTATGACATCGTGGAGCGCATGAGCAGCGCAGACCGCGTGATTAAGCCATGATTTACCTCGATTCGGCGGCAACGTCGCTGTGGCATCCAAAAGAAGCAGAGGAGCGTATGATCCAGGCACTGCACGGCTGTGGAAATGCAGGCCGCGGTGCACACGATGCGACACTGGATGCGGGCCGCATCGTCTTTGAGACGAGAATGCGGCTGGCAGAGTTGTTTCACGCGGAGAGTCCGGAGCGGATTGCATTTACGTGCAACGATACGGAGGCACTGAACACGGCAATTTTCGGACTCTTCGGGCCGGGGGATCATGTGATCACGACAGTCTGCGAGCATAATTCCGTTCTGCGCCCGCTGTATGCACTGGAAAAACAGGGACTGGAGCTTTCCGTGATTCCGGCGGATGTATCTGGAAGGATCGATTACGATCAGATGGAAGCGGCAGTGCGGAAAAACACGAAAGCGTTTGTCGTTACGCATGCCTCCAACCTGACCGGAAATATCACGGATCTTGCGCGGGTGTGCGAAATTGCGGAACACCATTCCCTGCTTCTGATCGTCGATGCGGCGCAGACAGCGGGGATTCTGCCGATCAATGTACAGAAAAGCGGGATCGACGTGCTCTGCTTTTCCGGCCACAAGGGACTATTAGGGCCGCAGGGAACCGGCGGAATCTACGTCCGTCCCGAACTTTCGATCCGGCCGCTCAAAATGGGCGGAAGCGGAATCCGAAGCTATGAAAAAGAACAGCCTGCGGCGATGCCGGAGCACCTGGAAGCGGGAACTTTAAATGTCCACGGAATTGCGGGACTTCTGGGAGCGCTGGAATATCTGGAGAAGACGGGGATTGAAATGATTTACAAAAGAGAGAGGGAGCTGATGCACCTCTTTCTGGAGGAAATTCAGGGAATCCCGGGACTTACTTTATATGGAACAGACGATCTGCAGCAGCGGGTACCAACGGCGGCATTAAACATCGGCTCCTGTGATTCGGGATATGTCAGCGACTGGCTGTATGAGAACTATGGTATTGCAGTCCGAAGCGGGGCACACTGCGCGCCGCTGATGCACGAAGCATTCGGGACACGGGAGCAGGGAGCCGTGAGGTTCAGCTTTTCCCATGTACTGACGGAAGAAGAAGTCCGGATTGCCGCGCAGGCTCTGCGGGAGTTTGCCGAAGAAGAAATGCAGCAGTGAGAGAGGCGGCAGCCGGCATCCGGGATACAAAAGAAGCTGGAAAAAGGAAGAAACGATATGAGACAGCGAAAAGAAACCTGGATTCTGACGTTTGCGGGGACAACGCAGGCGATGCAGATGGAGCAGTATGCGAGAGCGCACGGCCTGCCGGGAAGGATGATCCCCGTTCCGCGGGAAATTACGGCGGGCTGCGGCCTTTCCTGGAAAGCAGCGCCGGAAGAGGGAAAAGAAATCCTTGCGGCACTTCAGACGGCGGGACTTGCCTATGAGGCGGAGTACCGTGTGCTGTTGTAGAGGTGTGAGGTGGAAATGGAAGAAAAAGAAGAAACATTACGACAGAAGCTGCGGTACGACATGCGGCTGCGCGTCAGCCGGACGGATCATGCCTTCGGTCCCGGTGTGGCGGAGCTGATGGAGCATGTGGAAGCAACCGGCTCCCTTTCGAAGGGCTGCAAATGCATGCAGATGGCGTACTCGAAGGGATGGAAAATCTTAAAGCGCGCCGAGGAGGATCTCGGCATCCCGCTGGTACAGGGCAACCGGGGCGGCAGCAACGGCGGCCAGACGGTACTGACCCCGGAGGGAAAAGAATTCCTGAAGCGGTACCGGAAGTTTGAACAAGAAGTCCGCGCAGGCGCCGATGCGTCGTTTCAGAAGTGGTTTGGAACAGAAGAAAAATAACATTTTTTACGGGGACACGTTGACAAAACGGGTCCTTTCCTGTATTTTTATTAATGGAAAAAGCGTTATTCTCGCACGAGAATAACGAGGCAGACCGCGGAAGACGGAAGAAAACGGCGGCTGCTGAAACGAAAGAAGGAAGACAGCGAAGATGAAAAAGAAAGATCTGATCGTGGTACGGGGAGCAGGAGATCTTGCAACCGGTACGATCCATCGTCTGAAAAAAGCGGGCTTTCGTCTGCTGGTTCTGGAAGCAGAGCACCCGGCGGCGATCCGGCGGCAGGTGGCTTTGAGCGAAGCGGTATATGCCGGCAGTGCCAGGGTAGAGGACGTGGAAGCCGTGCGCATGGACGTGGATCTCGCAGAGAAAAAGAACCGGAAAGAACTTCTGGAACAGGAAATGGAACGGATCTGGAAGAAAGATGGTGTTCCGGTGCTCGTGGATCCGGCGGGACTAAGCATTGCAGCACTTCGCCCGGCCGTCGTGGTCGATGCGATTCTGGCGAAGAAAAATCTCGGGACGACAAAAGAGATGGCGCCGCTTGTGATTGCCCTCGGACCGGGCTTTACGGCAGGGGAAGATGTGGATGTTGTAATTGAGACGAAGCGCGGTCATAATCTTGGACGCGTGATCCGAAGCGGAAGCGCGGTTCCGAACACTGGCATTCCGGGCATCATCGGCGGGTACGGAAAAGAGCGTGTGATGCATGCACAGGCGGAAGGTATTCTGCGGAATGCGGCTTCGATCGGAGACATTGTGGAAGCCAGGGCTGTGATTGCAGAGATTGAGACAGAAAACGGGACGGTACCTGTGGAAGCATCTCTCTCCGGTCTGCTGCGCGGGCTGATCCGCGACGGCTATCCGGTGACGAAGGGATTTAAGATTGCGGACATCGATCCGCGGAAAGAAGAACTGCAGAACTGCTTCACGATTTCCGATAAGGCGCGGTGCATCGCCGGAAGCGTGCTGGAAGTGATCTGCGGGGAACTGGAATAGATTCAAATAGAAAAAGTGAGGCGTTTCAGATGAAACTGATGAAAACAGAAGACGCGGTAGGCCAGGTGCTCTGCCACGATATTACACAGATTATCAAAGGTGTGACAAAAGATGCGGTATTCCGCAAAGGCCACATCATTACAGAAGAAGATATTCCGGTGCTGTTAAGTGTCGGAAAGGACAACATTTACATCTGGGAAAAGGACGATACAATGCTGCATGAAAATGAGGCGGCACAGATTCTTTACGATATATGTAAAAACGATCACATGCATCCGTCCGATGTCAAAGAAGGAAAAATTGAACTGATCGCGGACTGCGACGGTCTTTTGAAAGTGGACCGCGAGAAGCTGAAAAAAGTAAACAGCCTCGGCGAGATGATGATTGCGACGCGCCACGGTGATACATACGTGAAAAAAGGCAACAAACTGGCGGGAACAAGAATTATTCCGCTCGTCATCAAAAAAGAGAAGATGGAGACGGCACAGGCAGTCTGTTCCTACGGGCCGATCCTGACCTTAAAGCCGTTCCACAAGAAAAAATTTGCGGTTCTGACAACGGGAAATGAAGTGTATTACCATCGGATCGAGGACACCTTCACACCGGTTATCCAGGAAAAGCTGGCAGAATTCGGCGCGGAGATGATCTTTCATGAGGTTTACGATGATGATGCATCGAAGATCACAGACGGATGCCGCCGCGCGATGGAAGCGGGTGCCGATCTTGTCTTCTGCACCGGAGGAATGAGTGTGGATCCGGACGACAAGACACCGCTGGCGATCAAAAATACCGGAGCATGCATCGTTTCCTACGGCGCGCCGGTGCTGCCGGGAGCCATGTTCCTTCTGGCGTATGCCGAAAACGGAACACCGATCGTCGGCCTGCCGGGATGCGTCATGTATTCGAAACGGACGATTTTCGATCTTGTCCTGCCGCGCCTCATTGCAGATGATGAGGTGACAGCGGAGGAGCTGGCCGGTCTTGGCGAGGGCGGTCTCTGCCTGAACTGCAAGGTCTGCACCTTCCCGAACTGCGGTTTTGGAAAAGGCAGATAAACGATGAAGGATCAGTATGGCAGAACGATAGATTACCTGCGGATTTCCATCACGGACGCGTGCAATTTGAGATGCCGGTACTGTATGCCGGAGAGTGCGGCGGGCTGTGCACTGGAGCAGGCGGAACAGAATCCACCGCTTACCGTCGAAGAGATGCTGAAGATTGTGCACGCCGCGGCTGGGCTTGGCATCACGCATTACCGGATTACCGGAGGAGAACCGCTGGTAAGAAAAGAGTGCGTGGAGCTGGTGCAGAAAATAAAAGCAGTGCCGGGCACCGCATCCGTTGGGATCACGACGAATGGCGTGCGCCTGGCATCGTGTGCGAGGGATCTGAAGGCGGCCGGCTGTGACAGCGTGAATGTGAGCCTGGATACAGTGGATGCGGCAGAGTTTGCGGCGCTTACCGGACGCGATGCGCTGGAGCAGGTAAAGCAGGGCATCTGCGCGGCCAAAGAGGCGGGTCTTTTAGTGAAGCTGAATGCGGTGCATCGAAAAGAACTGCATGCGCAGGAACTGATTGAATTTGCAGAGCAGGAAAAAGTCCCGGTGCGGTTCATCGAGGTGATGCCGGTGGGCGCCGGAAAATCGTACGTGGGTCCGTCGAATGAGGCGCTGAAAACAGAGCTGGAACAGTGGTATGGGGCATGTACGCCGGACCAGGAAAAAGAAGGAAACGGTCCTGCGGCTTATGTGCGGTACGAAAAGCTGTCGATGCCCGTCGGCTTTATCAGCGCGATCCACGGAAAGTTCTGCGGAAGCTGCAACCGCGTACGGCTGACAAGCCGCGGCTTTTTAAAGCTCTGTCTCTGCTATGAGAACGGCGTGGATCTGCGGGAGGTTCTGCAGAACGGAACGGCGGCGGATCTGCGGGATGTGATGGCACAGGCAATCTTAAAAAAGCCGATGGAACACTGCTTTGAGCGGCCGAAGGATATGACAGAGCACCACCTGATGTCCGGTATCGGCGGATGAAATGACGGCGGTTCGAAAAGAAGAGGAAACAAAAGAAATGGGAAAAATCATAGGAATCTGTATCAGTGAAAAACGGGGAACGGCAAAGCACGAGGTGGAAACGGCGAAGCTGGTGGAAGACTGGGGCATCGAGGGCGATGCACACGCCGGGCACTGGCACCGCCAGGTGAGCCTTTTGTCGTATGAAAAAATAGAAGCCTTCCGTGCAAAAGGGGCGGATATTCCGCTCGGCGCCTTCGGGGAAAACCTGATCGTGGAAGGATATGATTTCCGGAATCTGCCGGTCGGCACGCGGTTTTCCTGCGGGGATGCGCTGCTTGAGATGACGCAGATCGGAAAGGAGTGCCACAGCCACTGCGAGATTTTCAAACGCATGGGTGAATGCATCATGCCGCGGGAGGGCGTTTTCGCGGTGGTGCTGCGCGGCGGCACGATTCAAAAGGGTGACACCATCGAACTGGTGACGGAAAAGTAGACCAGCGATCAGACACAAGGAGAGGAAACATGGACGAACTTTACCGGAAACTGCTTGCACAGCTGGAAGAGGGACAGGACACGGTTCTTGCCTTTATCACCGAAGGGGACGGCTCCATTCCGCGCACGACGGGCGCCTATATGCTGGTCGGCCGGGAAGGACGGATTTTCGGAACTATCGGCGGCGGAAACCTGGAATATCAGGCGGTTCTGCATGCGCAGGAGCTGGTGCAGGAGAAGAAAAGTGAATACAGAGAATACGATCTCGGAACCGGAGAGGGGAAGGGGCTTGGCATGGTCTGCGGCGGCAGAGTGAAGGTGTGCTTCTATTTTATGAATGGAGCGCACGGCGAAGCAGAAAGTCTGGCGCAGGCACTTGCGGCGCAGGAGCAGTACCGCAGTTACTGGATTTTTTTTGCGCTGGACGGAACCGGCATCCGCGTGCTGGAAAAAGAAGCGTGGGAAATGCTTCCGGCGGCACAGGAAAAAGCGGGCCACTGCCGGATTCTGGAACTGGACGGGAAAACGTATTACGCCGAGGAATTCTGCTACGACGGAAAGGTTTATCTGTTCGGCGGCGGCCATCTGGCCCAGGAACTCGTTCCGGTGCTGCATCATCTGGATTTCTGCTGTATCGTACTCGATGACCGGGAGGAATATGTGGACAAAGCATTGTTCCCGGATGCCGGGCAGACCATGCTGGTGGATTTTACGAAACTGGACGAGATTCTTTCGATCCGGAAAAATGATTATCTCGTGATTGTGACACGCGGCCACCGGTGCGATGCGGATGCCGAGGCGTTTGCACTTCGCACCGGCGCGTCGTACATCGGTGTGGTGGGAAGCCGCAGAAAGACAAAGTATGTGCGCGAAAAACTGGAAGCGCAGGGTTTTACCGGAGAACAGCTCGACAGTGTCTATGCCCCGATCGGAATCGAGATCGGAAGCGAGACGCCGGCGGAGATTGCAATCAGCATTGCCGCACAGCTCATTCAGATCCGGTCAGCAAAAACCGGAAAACGAAAAGGTGCACATCCGGCGCTTCATACGTAAATATACAAAATGAGGAGTCAATTATCATGAAAACGAAAACCGTATCCATTCTTCTGATGGCAGCTATGGCACTTTCTCTTGCCGCATGCGGATTTTCCAATTCCACAGATTCTTCCAGTAAGAGCAGCTCCAAGGCAGAGAGCACATCTGCATCCAGCGCTTCTTCGGAAGCAGAGAGCGCATCCAGCGCCAAGAGCACAGCAGACGGCGAAGTATTTGACGATACCACCGTCACCGTATTTGCCGCAAAGAGCCTGAACTCCGTAATGGAGATGCTGATCATCGAGTACAATAAGACCCAGCCGAATGTCAAACTGGTTGGAAGCTATGACAGCTCAGGAACCCTGATGACACAAATCGAAGAGGGTGCATCCTGCGACGTATTCTTCTCCGCAGCAGCAAAACAGATGGATCAGCTTGAGGGTGAGAATCTCCTGGTTGAGGGAACCCGTCACAACATCGTAAACAATCAGGTCTGCGTTGTAACCTATGAGGGAAACAATACAGAAGTTACGGGCCTGGAGGATCTGAACAAGGCATCCAGCATCGCACTGGCAGACGGTTCCGTTCCGGTTGGAAAATACACAAGAGAAGCACTGGTCAATGCAGGCATTCTGGAGAAAGCAGACGACGTATCGGCTATCACAACCCAGCAGGTTTCCGAAGCGCTCGGCGGCGTGGAAATCAATGAGTGTGCAAACGTAGGAGCCGTTACTTCCGCAGTTGCAGAGGGATCCAACGAGGTTGGTACGGTTTATTATTCCGATACCTACGGTCTGGAGGACCGTCTGAAGGTTCTGCAGGTCGTTCCGTACGATCTGACCGGAAATGTCATCTACCCGACAGCACAGGTTGTCAACAAAGAGGCAGATGAGACCGAGCAGGCAGCAGCGAAAGACTTTGTAGAGTTTCTGACTTCTGATGAGGCAGCCGCCATCTTCCGGAATTATTACTTTGATACAGAGGTAGAATAAAAAGAAGATCCCACAAAAAACAGCAGGGATTTGGAATCACCGTCCGAAAAAGAAAGATTTCGTTTCTACGGACGGTGGTTTTGCATCAGAGAAAATCCGGGCAGGATGCGTGATGCAGGTATGCAGGGCTGCCATGGATAGAAAGGAAATGTTATGCAGGAAATACTGGATTTTTTACAGTCACTGGACTGGAGCCCGCTTGTCATTTCGATCAAGACCGGTATTGTGGCGACGATTCTGTCCTTTTTCTTTGGTATTTTTGCCGCGCGTGCGGTGATGAAGCTGCGTCCCGGCGCGCGTGCCGTAATTGACGGCTTTCTGACACTTCCGATGATTCTGCCGCCGACCGTTGCAGGCTTTTTCCTGCTTCTGATTTTCAGCCTCCGCCGTCCGTTTGGTGCTGCACTGTATGAGAATTTCGGTATCAAGGCAGTACAGACATGGCTTGGCTGTATTCTGGCGGCAACGATTATCGCGTTTCCGCTGATGTACCGCAATACGAGAGCGGCATTTGAGCAGGTGGATACGAACCTGATCTATGCGGCGCGGACGCTTGGTATGTCGGAGTGGAAGATTTTCTGGAAAGTGGTCATCCCATCGGCAGGTCCCGGCGTGCTCTCCGGTACGGTACTGGCATTTGCAAGGGCGCTCGGTGAGTACGGTGCGACGTCGATGCTGGCCGGAAATATTCCGGGAAAGACGGGTACCGTTTCCCAGAAAATCGCAATGGTGATTCAGGACGGGGATTATAAAACGGCGGGTTTTTGGTCTGTTGTCGTACTGCTCGTCGGATTCCTTGCGATGACGGCAATGAACCTTCTGGGTAACCGGAGAAAGAAAAATCAGAAACAGTGGTAGAGGATAAAGAATGGCGCTTGAAGTAGATATTACGAAAAAGCTGGACGGATTTTTTATGCATATGCAGTTCCGGGCGGAGCGGGAGATTTTTGCGATTCTCGGCGCGTCGGGCTGTGGAAAAAGCATGACCTTAAAGTGCATCGCCGGAATCGAAAAGCCGGATGAAGGGCGGATTGTCCTTGACGGCAAGGTGCTGTTTGATTCGGAGAAAAAAATCAATCTGCCGCCGCAGAAGCGGAAAGTCGGTTATATGTTCCAGGATTACGCCCTGTTTCCGCATATGAATGTTGTGCAGAATATTGAGGCAGGCATGGGAAAACGGCCGGACCGGAGCCGGACGGAATCGTTGATCCGCCAGTTTCAGCTGGAAGGGCTGGAGAAAAAGATCCCGGGACAGCTTTCCGGCGGACAGAAACAGCGCGTCGCGATGGCACGGATGCTCGCAGCAGAGCCGGAGCTGATTCTGCTCGACGAGCCGTTTTCAGCGCTCGATACCTATCTGAAATGGCAGTTGGAGCAGGAGATGTACAAACATCTGAAGGAGGCCGGAAAACCGGTCATCTTCGTATCACACAACCGCGATGAGGTGTACTGCCTCTGCGATACGGTCAGCTGTATGAACCGGGGAAAGATGGAAGTCATGGAACCGCTGAAGGAATTTTTCCAGAATCCGAAGACGCGCACAGCGGCAATTTTGTCGGGCTGCAAGAACATTTCGGCGGCCGAGCGGGTGGATGCGCACACGCTGCGGGCCGTGGACTGGGGCGTAACGCTGCACGTAAAGGAGCGGGAAATTGCAGACGATATCCGCGCAGTCGGCATCCGGGCACATTTTCTGGCCACAGTAGAAAGGCCGGGTGAGGAAAATGTATTTCCGGTCAACGAATCCGAAATCTGGGAAGATCCGTTTGAATGGAACATTTCGTTCCGGAAGAATGCCGAATGCAGCTGGCTGCAGTGGAAGATCGCAAAAACAGACTGGAGCCCGGAAATGGGGATTCCAAAGGAGCTGTATCTGAAGGAGGAAGATATTCTGCTGCTGACGGATTCCTGATGCTGGTGTGACAGATTTGGATAAAAAAAGATTGTTTTCGAAATCGTGATCGTGTTTCGAAAACAATCTTTTTTCATCGTTTACAGATTCATTACATGGTGATCCAGCCGAATGCATTTGCCACGGAACTGAACAGAATGATCAGTGCAAACACCGGGCAGAGATACTGGATCATGACAAGAAAGATTTTCTTTCTGCGGAAGCGGCTCTCGCCATGGATGATTTCTTCCTCGATTTTTGCCACACCGATGACTCTCGAAACGAGAAGACAGGTGGCAATGGCAGCAATTGGCATCATTACGGAGTTTGTCAGGAAGTCGAAGAAATCCAGGAACTGCATGCCAAGAATGGTGACGGAGGAAAACGGTCCGTAGCCAAGGCAGGAGAGCGTTCCGAGCGTAATCATGATAACGCCGATCAGAACGGTCGATTTTTTACGGCCCCAGCCGAGCTCATCCTCAAAGGTGGAAACGGCGCTTTCTGTCAATGCAATGGAGCTGGTCAGTGCGGCAAACAGCACCAGAAGGAAAAACAGAATACCGATCACAGTGCCAAAGCCCATATTGGCGAATACCTTCGGGATGGTGATAAACATCAGGGAAGGTCCTGCCTGCAGGGTATCCGGATTTCCGCCGGAGAAGGCAAAGACGGCAGGAATGATCATCAGGCCTGCCATGATCGCAATGGCAGTGTCAAAGATTTCGACGTTGCGTGTGGAATCCTCAATCGAGGTGTCTTTTTTCATGTAGGAGCCAAAGGTGATCAGAATACCCATCGCAATCGAGAGGGAGTAGAACATCTGTCCCATGGCGGCAACAACGGACATCCATGAAAAGTTTTTGAGGTTCGGAACAAGGAAATACTTCACGCCTGCCAGTGCGCCCGGTCTTGTTACGGAATAAACGGTAATGATAACGGAAAGGACGATCAGAATCGGCATCATCACCTTGGAAACGCGTTCAATGCCGTTTCGCACACCGGCGTAGATGATGGCGACCGTAATAAGGCAGAAAACGGCAAAACAGAGCTCTGTGGAAACTCCGTTTGAGATGAAGCCGGAAAAATAGCCGTCCTCTGCGAGCAGGGTACTGTTGCCCTTCACGTATTCGATCAGATATTTGATGACCCATCCTCCGATGACAGAGTAGTATGGAACGATCAGAATCGGGATAATGGCGTTGATCCAGCCCCCGGCGGAAAGCCATTTCGATTTGCCGAACGACTGGAAAGCGCCGACCGGGCTTTTTCGTGTCATGCGTCCGATGGCGGACTCGGCAACGATCATGGAGTAGCCGAAGGTGAGCGCCAGCAGGATATAAATGAGGAGGAAAATTCCTCCGCCGTATTTTGCTGCGAGGTAGGGAAAACGCCAGATATTTCCAAGTCCGACGGAAGCGCCTGCTGCAGCCAGCACGTAACCGATTTTGCCGGAAAACGAGCTGCGGGATTTGTTGTGTTTGTTCATAGAGTTCCTTCCTTTTGTGTGTTACAAAAATTTTGGGTTTATGGTCAGTTCTTGAAGATTTTTTATGCTGACACCATAAAGAAGATTGTAACATTATTGGGAAGGAAAGTCACTACTAAATTTTTTATTTTTTGCTGTCCGGCAGGGATTCCCCGGCCAGTTCCGCCATCAGCTCCGGCACAGTGGTCATGTGATCGAGACGCCATGCGTTTTCCCCGCAGAAAAGAAGAGCGTTGTCGGTATCGCCATCGGCAGCGCGGGCCAGGGCTGTGGTAATACAGTAGGGAATGGAGGCTTTGTCGCATTTTTTGAGGCACTGGTAGCAGTGTGAGATTTTTTCCCGTTCCTGTTCGCGTTCCGTCAGAAACGGATTGCGGATTGCGCGGCCCGGCATGCCGACCGGACTGTGCATGATCGTGATATCTTCTTTTTTTGCATTCAGGTATGCCTGTTTGTAGCGGGGATCGGCATCGCATTCTTCCGTGACAACGAAACGGGTAGCCATCTGGACGCCTGCGCAGCCAAGCGACAGATAGTGAAGGATATCCTCATGGGTGTAGACGCCTCCGGCAAAGACGACGGGGATGGTACAGGCATATTTTTCTTCGTAGCCATGTACAATCTGCAGAATTTCCCGGATTTCGTCATCGTAGCCGCGCCGTGCTGTTTCTTCCACGGTTTCGGCGGAGTAGCCGAGATGGCCTCCGGCTGCAGGACCTTCGATGACAACGAGATCAGGAACGCGGTGATAGTGATTGTCCCAAAGCTTCAGAAGAACCTTGGCAGTCCGGGGAGGGGAAACGATAGGGGCGAGCTTGATGGAGCTTCCCTTTATGTATTTTGGCAGATCGGTCGGGAGACCGGCCCCGGAGATGATGAGATCGGCTCCGTTTTCGATGCAGCAGCGGACGTATTCCTCGTAGTGGGTCAGGGCGCACATGATATTGACGCCGATGATGCCGCCGTTTGAAATTTCTTTGGCGCGGCGGATGTGGAAGGCGAGGGCGCGAAGATTGGCGCTTAAGGGATCACGCGCGAATTCCGGATCGCGCCAGCCGGGCTGGGCAGCGGAGATGACGCCGATTCCGCCGGCTTTGGCAACGGCACCGGCGAGGGATGAGAGGCTGATGCCGACGCCCATTCCGCCTTGGATGATGGGGTATTTGGCGGTGAGATTTCCTATTTTTAAATTTGGTAACATATGAATTCTCCTTTTTGATAAATGGACGATCCCGTGCCCGCCGCCGCGCCGGGGATGTTCCTCCAGGATGGCGCGGTTTCGGAGGCCAGGAAACTCTAAGGCTTTGGGATTTTGCTAAGGGCGCTTGAAAAAACGGCGAACTCGCTGCACTCAGACAGTGCCGTTTTTTCAAGCAACGCAAAATTCCATAGCCTAAGAGTTTGCAGGCCTCCTGCAAATGCGCCATCCTGGAGGAACATCCCCGACACGGCGGCGGGCACGGGATCTGGTATTGGTAAAAATGTAATGTTAAAAACCTTACTATATGGTTTTGAAAACTAGATATATAATACTTTGAATATCAAAGTATGTCAAGAGGGAAAATGAGAAAAAGGTGATTGATAGGGGGGTGGGAGGTGTGGTAGAGTGGGAGATAGAAAGAAAAGTTAAGACGGGAGGATGAAGAATGATGTTAAAGGATCTGGTATTAAAAAACAGGAGTTATCGTGGTTTTGATGAGTCGGTGAGGATTTCGCGGGAGACGTTGGAAGGGTTTGTGGATTGCGCGCGGCTTTGTCCTTCGAGTGTGAATAAGCAGCCGTTGAAGTATTTTCTGGCGTGGGAGCCGGAAGATGTGGAGAAGGTGCAGGGACTGACGAAGTGGGCGCGGGCGCTGCCGGAGATGGTTTTGCCGCATCCGGGGAAACGGCCGACGGGCTTTGTTGTGATCTGTCAGGATAAGGGGATTGATGAGAATCTGAACCGGTATCAGAAGGATGTCGGGATTGTGGCGCAGACGATGCTGCTTGCGGCTGTGGAGCAGGGGCTTGGCGGCTGCATGATCGGGAATTTTCAGGCGGGCGAGGTGATGGAAGTGCTTGGACTGCCTGAGGAGATCCGGCCGCTTTTGATTGTGGCGTTTGGAAAACCGGCGGAGGAGATTCATCTGGTAGATGTGCCGGAGGATGGGAATACGAATTATTACCGGGATGAAAATGATGTGCACTATGTGCCGAAGAGAACGCTGGCGGATGAATTGCTGAACTGAAGATAGAAACTGAAGATAGAGCCGGAAAATTCCGGAAAAATGTCGGATGAACCGTCCTAAAAAGTTAGATCTAAAAAATCTGATTTCTTGGGGCGGTTCAAAGAATCCGGCATTTTTTTACTTTACAGGAAACTTCGTTGAATTTTCCTGTAAAGTAAAAAGCCCTCCGGGCAGGATCGCACTGCGGCGGAGGGGAAAGGAAAGCACAGGCTCTTATTAGTTTCGGTGTAGCCCGAAAAAGGGAAAATGTCCCATACTTTCTGGCAATCCGGGAGATGTCTGGTGGGCAGGAAATGGTGCAAATAAAGATGTTTTTTCCTGCAAAACAGAACCTTTTTTCTCGAAAGGGATCATGATAAAATGAGAAAAAATGGGGGAATTTTCAAAAATAAGGTGGAGGAGGATATTGAAATGAAAATTTATCACGCACAGGTGAATCATCTGGAAAATCCAATGGGGTTCCGAATGGAGAGAACGGTCTTTTCCTGGAAAGTGAAAGACGCGGAAGGAAAAAAACAGAGCTATGCGAGAATCCGTGTAGCATCGGATGCAGCGATGGAGCATCTGCTGTTTGATTCCGGAGAGGATGATAAGGCGAGCAGTCTTTTCTATCCGGTGAAGCTGGATCTGGAGCCGAGAACGCGGTATTACTGGAACGTGGAAGCGGGCAGTGATGCCGGGGAGACGGCGGTGAGTGAAGTACAGTTTTTTGAGACCGGAAAACGGAATGAAGCATGGACAGGAAAATGGATTTCCTGTGACAGTAAGGAGAACCGTCATCCATATTTTGAAAAAGAAATTGTTCCGGCAAAAGAGGTAGCGAAGGCCAGGCTGTATGTCTGCGGACTTGGACTGTATGAGGTGTATGTGGATGAGAAGCGTGTCGGGGATGAGTACCTGACGCCGTACAGCAATGATTACAATGAATGGGTACAGTATCAGACGTATGATGTGACAGAGGAGGTTTCAAAACAGGGAATGCTCCGTGTGCTGCTTGGAAACGGCTGGTACAAGGCGCGGTTTGGATTCAGTGCGTTTGAGGACAAGGGATTTTACGGCAATGAGTGGAAGCTGATTGCGGAGCTGCATCTGACGTATGCGGACGGTTCGGAAGAGATGATTGGCACGGATGAATCGTGGCAGGTGCGGCGCAGTAAAATTGCATTCTCGAATCTTTACGACGGTGAGCACCGGGACGACACGCTGTCGGAACTGCCATTGGAGAAGGCGGTTTTTTGTGAGGCACCAAAAGGAGAACTGACGGAACGCATGAGCCTTCCGGTGACGATTCATGAGACGTTTGAACCTAAAGAACTGCTTCATACTCCGGCCGGCGAGCTGGTCTTCGATATGGGGCAGGAGTTTACGGGAATTTTCAAGCTGCATGTCAACGTGCCGGCAGGAACCAAAATTCATGTTCAGACAGGTGAGATTTTGCAGCGCGGCAATTTCTACAATGACAATCTGCGGAGTGCAAAATCCGAATACATCTATATTTCCGATGGAACCGAAATGGATCTTGTGCCGCATTTTACGTTCTACGGCTACCGTTACGTGAAGATCGAAGGCATTCCGGATCTGAAAAAAGAGGATTTCACGGGTCTTTCTTATTACAGCAACATCACAGCGACAGGCTGGATGAAAACAGGAAGTGATTTGGTCAATCAGCTCATCAGCAATGTGCGCTGGGGCTTAAAGTGCAATTTTGTAGATGTTCCAACCGACTGCCCGCAGCGTGACGAGCGTATGGGATGGACGGGAGATGCGCAGGTATTCTCGCCGACGGCGATGTATCTCGAAGATACGTATGCATTCTATGCAAAATACCTGTACGACATGGCAAAAGAGCAGAGCGTGCTCGGTGGAAAGGTGCCGCACGTGGTGCCGTCGTGCGGCGTCGAGGATGCAGCGTGTGTCTGGGGCGATGCGGCGTGCATCATTCCGTGGAATCTGTATCTGTTTTACGGGGACAAGAGCATTCTGGAAGATCAGTTTGTGAGCATGAAATCGTGGGTGGACTACATCACGAAAGTGGATGGGGACAACCATGGCTGGAGATATGTATTCCACTTTGGCGACTGGCTGGCGCTTGACAATCCGGTGCAGGGCGCTGAGCAGGTCATGGGTGCAACGGACGAGGAGTTTATTGCAAACCTGTATTATGCGATCAGCGCAGGAATCGTGGCAAAAGCGGCCGGTGTGCTGGGATACCGCGAGGAGCAGGAGAAGTATCAGAAGCTGTCCGAGGAGCAGTTTGCTGTGGTACAGGAAGAATATTACAGCGCAACAGGCCGCTGCTGCATAAAAACACAGACGGCGCTGCTGCTGACGCTGAAATACCATCTGTCAAAGAACGAAGAGCTGACAAAACGGCAGCTTCTGAAGCTGTTTGAGCAGAGTAACCACAAACTGAAGACGGGATTTGTCGGAACACCATTGCTGAACAATGTGCTCACCGACAACGGCATGAATGATCTTGCCTACGAACTGTTGCTGAACGAGGAATTTCCGGGTTGGCTTTATGAGGTTAAGCTTGGTGCAACTACCGTCTGGGAACGCTGGAATTCCCTTCTTGCGGACGGTACGATTTCCGGCATCAGTATGAACAGTATGAACCATTATGCTTACGGCTCCATCCAGGAATGGATGTTCCGTCACGTTGCCGGCATCAACACGATGGAATCCCATCCGGGTGTCAGGACCGTACAGTTTGCACCGACGCTGAACTGGGATTTGAGGTATGCAGAGGCAAAATATGATTCTGCATCGGGAATGTACAGCATTCGCTGGGAGCTTTCCGACAAAGAGCACGTGACCATCACCATGGATGTTCCGTTCGACTGTACCGCAGAGGCCGTACTTCCAATGGTTGCCAAAAGTGAAAAAGAAGCGGTTGCAGAAGTGCTCGGATCAGAAGAAAACGGTAGATACCTGCTGGAGCCGGGACACTATGAGGTAAGCTATCAGCTTTCCGGTTGGAAAGAAAAAACGGCAGTATGTGTGGAATAAAACCGCAGTTTTTTTCAAAAAATAAGAAGCAAGGTGAAAGCTGCAATTTTGCAATGGGACAAAATGAGAAAATTGTTCCAATTATTATGAAAAGAATATAAATAAAAACAAATAATTTGGAAAATATACAAATTCATTTGTCTTATGAAAACGTTTATGGTACAATCTGACTAAGCGGTTACAAAAATGGAAGTGTGTTTTGGAGAAAATGAAACAAGACACAGATCCGAGGGTCCGACAAAAAGAGGCGGCAGAAAGGGACAGGATATGAAGAAGTGGACGGGGATGATTACCAATCTCACAATGTTGACACAATTCGGACTGTCCCTTGTGACGCCTCTTTTTCTTTGTCTGGCACTCTGCTGGTGGCTTTGCGACCGCTTTTCGGTTGGAACATGGATTTATCTGATCGGCTTTTTTTTCGGCATCGGAGGCGGTGCCGTGACAGCCTGGAAATTCGGGCAGAGCGTTCTGCAGCATCAGAAACGCATCGAGACGGAGCCGGACGGAAAAAAGAAGAAAAAGCGGGTGTCTTTCAACCGACATATTTAGAACGTGTCTGAAAAAGTTTTCACAGTTGACGAAGATCAAGTGGCAGAGAAAAGATTTCAGACTGATTTTAAGGGGAAAATCCCTTAGAAAGGAAACAAGGCGATATGAGCAATTTCGGAGACAAGGTCCAGCCGGCCGTAAAAAAGGAGACGAAAAATGTTGCCATCTATACTGTTGTCGGCGTGGTTGTGATGTGGGTCGGGTTTCTGATCCTGCATCTGATCTGGCCGGAAAAAATCCCATTTGACTATCGGGTGATCCTCGGGGGAATCGGAGGCGGTGCCGTTGCGGTGCTGAACTTTTTCCTGATGGGCATGGCAGTACAAAAAGCAGTGTCCGAGACAGACGAGGCGGGAGCAAAACGGCGGATGCAGGCAAGCTATTCGCAGAGAAACCTGATGCAGATGCTCTGGGCAATTCTGGCGATTGTGCTTCCATGCTTCCAGTTTGCCGCAGGAATCCTGCCGCTTTTAATTCCGGGAACGGCCATCAAGCTGAAGGGCATAAAAAACAGCATAAAGCGCTGAACCTGATCTTTGGCGAAAGCCGCAAAGACGGGACGGCGTTTTTGAACCGAAACTGCGAAGCAGCGATTCGGTTATGAGCAAGCAGCGAAGCGGATTGTGAAGATCCGCTTTGACAAAAGGTTCAAATTTTTTATTTTATCTCATACAGAGGAGGTGAGAAAAGAGAATGGAGGTTGATATCTCCGGTGCAAAAGTCTTTTTTACGATCCCGATCGATTTTCCGCTGTTCGGGAAAATTCAGATCAGCGAAACGCTGGTGGTAAGCTGGATTGTAATGGCACTCATTACCGGACTTTGCATCTGGCTCACAAGAGATTTGAAGATACGGAACATCTCCAAACGCCAGGCGGTGGCAGAAATGATTGTGGAAACCGCAAACAAATTTGTCATCGGCAACATGGGAGAAAAATTCCGCTATCTGATTCCTTTTGTGTCGGCGCTTTTCGCGACCAGCGTTGTCTCGAACCTGATCAGCCTGATCGGACTTCGAAGTCCGACAGCAGATCTTTCCACTGAGGCGGCCTGGGCTGTTGTGGTTTTCATCATGATCACCACACAGAAGATCAAAACCAACGGTTTTGGCGGATATCTGAAGGGCTTCACGACTCCGATTGCGGTTATGACACCGTTTAACGTTTTGTCGGAGCTCGCAACGCCGATCAGTATGGCGTGCCGTCACTTTGGAAACATTCTTTCCGGCGTTGTCATCAATGCCCTGATCTACGGATCGCTGGCACTGGCAAGTGGAAAGCTGCTGGGACTGCTTCCCGGCGTGCTCGGAAGAACCCTTTCACAGATCCCGATTCTGGACGTCGGTGTCCCGGCTGTTCTGTCGGTCTATTTTGACTGGTTCTCCGGCGTGATGCAGGCCTTTATTTTCTGTATGCTGACTGTCATGTACATTGCGAATGCAGCAGAGGAAGGCTAAAGAGATTAAAAAATGAGGTTTACAAAAAGAAAATACAGGAGGAAAACAAGATGGATTTTCAGATTTTAGCAAAAGGTATCGCTCTCGCAGGATGCGCAATCGGCGCAGGATGCTCCCTGATCGCAGGTATCGGACCTGGTATCGGTGAAGGTAACGCCGTAGCAAAGGCACTTGAGGCAATCGGACGTCAGCCGGAATGCAAAGGTGATGTAACAAGTACGATGCTTCTTGGCTGTGCGATCGCAGAGACCACAGGTATTTACGGTTTCGTAACCGGCCTGCTTCTGATCTTCGTAGCACCGGGAATGTTCATGAACTTCCTGAAATAGTTGCAAGGAGTAAATGATTGCTAGGAGGAAAGAAACTATGCAGGTTCAGGAACTGGTAGGAATTGTCCCCTGGACTTTTATCGCACAGATCTGCAACCTCTTCATCCAGATGTATCTGATCAAACGGTTCCTTTTCAAACCGATCAATGAGATGCTGGAAAAACGGCGTGCGGCAGCCGATGCGGAGATCACAGACGCAGAGGCGGCAAAAAAAGAAGCCAACGCCATCAAAGAGGAATATGAGCAGAATATGCAGGAGGCCAAGGCAAAGGCCAACGAGATTCTCGAAAGCGCCAGAAAGACAGCAACGCTGCAGAGCGAGAAAATCGTAAAAGAGGCTTCCGAACAGGCGGCTGCCCTGAAAAACAAGGCAGAAAAAGAGATTGCCCAGGAGAAAAAGAAAGCGGTCAATGAAGTCAAAGGCGAGATCGGCGGCATTGCCATGGATATTGCCGGAAAGGTCATTGAACGTGAGATTAATGAAAAAGACCATGAGAAGCTGATAGATGAATTTATATCGAATGTAGGTGAAGCATCATGACAGAAACTGCCAGAGTATACGGTGGGAGCCTGTATGAGCTGGCCCAGGAGGAGCATCTCGAAGAGGAAATCCTTTCCGAGATGAAGGAGATCCGAGCTCTGTTCCGGGAAAACCCGGAGTATCCGCGCCTTTTATCGGAGCCTTCGATTCCGCGAAAAGAGCGGATCGGGCTGATCGACGCGGCATTTGGCAGCCAGGCGGAACCGTATTTGGTCAATTTTATCAAACTGCTGTGTGAAAAAAATCTTCTCCGGGAATTCGGCGGATGCCAGGAAGCGTTTCAGCGCAGATACTTTGCGGCGCACAACATTGCCGAGGCAGTTGTGACGAGCGCAGCATCCCTGTCGAAGGAACAGGAAGAGCTTCTGAAGAAAAAACTGGAAACAATGAGTGGAAAAACGGTCGTGATGGAACTGAAAACCGATCCGTCCGTTCTGGCGGGTGTCCGCGTAGAACTCGACGGAAAGCTGTTTGACGGAACCGTAAAGGGACGTTTGTCCGAGCTTTCCAGAAGAATCAGCGATACAGTGGTGTAGGAGGAAAACATGCAACTGAAACCAGAAGAAATATCCAAGGTCATCCGCAGCCAGATCAAATATTATGAAAATGCGATCCGGCAGGATGAGACAGGCACCGTTCTGATGGTCGGAGACGGAATCGCGAGAGCCAGCGGTCTTTCGAACTGTATGGCGGGCGAGCTGCTGGAGTTCGAGGATGGAAGCTATGGAATGGCACAGAACCTCGAGGAAAACAGCGTATCTGTCGTTTTATTCGGTTCCGGCGAGAACATCAGCGAGGGACAGCTTGTAAAAAGAACGGGAAAGGTCGTTTCGGTTCCGGTCGGCGAAGGTATGATCGGACGCGTTGTCAACGCGCTCGGCCAGCCAATCGACGGCGCAGGCCCGATTACGGCAGCAGAGTACCGTCCGATTGAAAGCCCGGCACCGGGCATCTGTGAGAGAAAAGGTGTTAATCAGCCGCTGCAGACCGGTATTAAAGCGATCGATTCCATGGTTCCGATCGGAAGAGGTCAGCGAGAGCTGATCATCGGAGACCGTCAGACCGGAAAGACAACGATTGCAACCGATACCATTCTGAACCAGAAAGGCAAGGATGTGATCTGTATCTACGTTGCCATCGGACAGAAACGTTCGACAGTAGCGTCCTTAGTAGAAAATCTTGAGAAGAACGGCGCAATGGCGTACACCATCGTCGTGGCAGCGACGGCATCCGAAGCGAGCCCGCTGCAGTATATCGTACCGTATTCCGGCTGTGCCATGGGCGAGTACTTTATGTATCAGGGAAAAGATGTGCTGATCATTTATGATGACTTAAGTAAGCACGCGGTTGCATACCGTGCACTCTCCCTGCTGATCCGCCGCCCGCCGGGACGTGAGGCTTATCCGGGAGATGTTTTCTATCTCCATTCCAGACTTCTGGAGCGTGCCGCAAAGCTGGACGATGAACACGGCGGCGGTTCCATGACGGCACTGCCGATCATTGAGACCCAGGCAGGCGATATTTCCGCCTATATTCCGACGAACGTCATCTCCATCACAGACGGACAGATTTTCCTTGAGACAGAGCTGTTCCACTCGGGCGTTATGCCGGCGGTAAACCCTGGCGTATCCGTATCCCGTGTCGGTGGAAATGCGCAGATTAAGGCGATGAAGAAGGTAGCCGGAACTCTGAAACTGATCTATTCCCAGTACCGCGAGCTGGCAAGTTTTGCACAGTTCGGATCCGATCTGGATGCCGATACAAAGGCGCGTCTGGAGCAGGGTGTGCGTATCGTGGAAGTATTAAAACAGAACCAGAATGCACCGGTTCCGGTAGAAAAACAGGTGGCCATTCTTTATGCGGTAACGAAAGGAATTCTGTCAAAGGTTGCAGCTGAGGATGTCCGCGCCTATGAGGACGGACTGTATACCTGGCTTGATACCGATGCAGAGGGTGCTGCCGTGATGCAGGAGATTTCCGCAACCGGAAAACTCGAGGCAGATACCGAAGAGAAGCTGAAAAGTGCGCTCGAATCGTACACTGAAAACTTTATCAATACAAGACCTGCAAAATAAGGAAAGAAGGAGGAGCCTATGGCTGCAAACATGAAAGCCGTAAAGCTGCGGATCAAAAGTGTCGAAAGCACGATGCAGATTACCAAGGCGATGGAACTTGTAGCGTCCTCCAAGCTGCGAAAAGCGAAGGAGCGGGCTGATACCTGCCGTCCGTATTTTCAGGAGCTGTACCGCACTTTGCAGGATATTGCAAAAGGAAACACGGAATTCTATTCCATTTATGCAAAAGAGGCAAAAAACGAGAAATGCTGCTACGTGCTGGTTGCCGGAGACCGCGGCCTTGCGGGCGGATACAACGCGAATCTGTTCCGATGCTTTGAGGCAGATGCCAAAGGAAAAGAGATCTGTGTGGTTCCGGTCGGCAAAAAGGCAGTGGAGTATGCAAAATCCCGGAAGCTGGAAATCCTGACGGACAGCTTTGCCGAGATCGCAAATCTTTCCGTGGCAGACAGCTTTGAGATCGCGCGCGCACTGTGCCGTGAGTTCCGGAAAGGGACCTTCGGACATGTGGAGCTTTGTTACACAAAATTCGTGTCGATGCTGTCGCAGATGCCGGTTTCCGTGCCTATCCTGCCTCTGATTGACATTGCAAAAGAGGACGGAGAGGATCCGGAAGCGAAAAAAATCCGGAATCTGATCCTGTATGAGCCAAACGGTGTCGAGGTATTCGAAGCGATTGTGCCGGAATACTTAGGCGGCCTGATCTACGGCGGTATCTGTGAGAGTGTGGCAAGTGAGCTTGCGGCACGCCGTACCGCAATGGAGGCGGCAACGGGAAATGCAGAGGAGATGATTGAACAGCTCAATCTGTATTACAACCGTGCCCGTCAGGCAAGCATTACGCAGGAGATCACGGAGATCGTCGGCGGTGCGGAAGGCGTGTAAGAGTGGAAACAAGAAAAGTGAGGAGAAGTCGTTAAATGAGTGAAAAACACATTGGCGAGGTTGTGCAGGTAACGGGTCCTGTTCTGGACATCCGTTTTCCGGAAGGAGAGCTGCCGGCACTTCTGAATGCCATCGAGATAGACAACCACGGCGAGAAGCTGGTTGTGGAAGTGGCGCAGCAGACAGGCGACAACATGGTTCGCTGCATTGCCATGAAGTCCACAGACGGACTTGTCCGCGGAACGAAAGCAGTCGACACGGGCGGCCCGATCGCCGTTCCGGTCGGAGAGGAGTGCTTAGGCCGCGTGTTCAACCTGCTCGGTGAGACCGTAGACAATAAGCCGGCACCGGAAACAGCAGAAAAATGGCCGATCCACCGCGATCCGCCGTCCTATGAGGAACAGGTTCCGGCAACGGAAATCCTCGAAACCGGAATCAAGGTCGTTGACCTGATCTGCCCGTATGCCAAGGGCGGAAAAATCGGTCTGTTCGGCGGTGCCGGCGTTGGAAAAACAGTCCTTATCATGGAGCTGATCCACAACGTGGCAACGGCGCACGGCGGACTTTCCGTTTTCACCGGTGTCGGAGAGCGTACCCGTGAAGGAAATGACCTTTACAACGAGATGAAAGAGAGCGGTGTTATCGACAAGACAGCACTGGTCTATGGACAGATGAACGAGCCGCCGGGAGCGCGTATGCGTGTCGGACTTTCCGGCCTTACCATGGCAGAATATTTCCGTGATGTGAAAAATCAGGATGTGCTGCTGTTCATCGATAATATTTTCCGATTTACGCAGGCAGGTTCCGAGGTTTCGGCTCTGCTTGGCCGTATGCCGTCCGCAGTAGGATACCAGCCGACGCTGGCAACCGAGATGGGCGCACTGCAGGAGCGTATTACTTCCACAAGAAAGGGATCCATCACATCGGTACAGGCTGTTTACGTGCCGGCCGATGACCTGACCGACCCGGCTCCGGCAACAACGTTTACCCATCTGGATGCCACGACGGTACTTTCCCGTGAAATCTCCAGCCAGGGTATTTACCCGGCTGTTGATCCGCTCGATTCTACCAGCCGTATCCTGACACCGGAAATCGTAGGCCATGAGCACTATGAGGTAGCGCGTGCCGTACAGCAGGTGCTGCAGAGATACAAAGAGCTGCAGGACATTATCGCCATCATGGGTATGGACGAGCTGTCCGAAGAGGATAAGCTGACGGTCAGCCGTGCCCGTAAGGTACAGCGTTTCCTGTCCCAGAGCTTCTCGGTAGCGGAGCAGTTTACCGGTATGGAAGGAAAATATGTGCCGTTAAAAGAAACTCTGCGCGGATTCCGCATGATCCTTGACGGCGAGTGCGACGATCTTCCGGAGAGCTGCTTCCTGTTTGCAGGTACCATCGACGAGGTATTTGAAAAAGCAAAAGCACTGAATCAGTAAAGGAGGAATGACGTATGAGTACATTTCCTTTACGTGTCGGCACGCCGGACGGACTTCTCTATGAGGGTGACGTAGCGCGCGTTGTCTGCAGAACCATCAGCGGCGACCTGGCAATTCTGCCTGGGCACTGCAATTACTGCACTGCACTCGGTATGGGCGAGGCGCATATTGTGCTGGAGGACGGAACGAGAAGAAATGCCGCCTGCATCGGCGGAATGCTTTCCATGATGAACGGGGTCTGCCGTGTCCTGGCAACAACCTGGGAGTGGGAAGAGGATATTGATGCAGAGCGCGCCGAGGCTGCCAAACACAGGGCCGAGCAGGCGCTGGCAAACGGCGGTCTGACAGATAAAGAATACCGTATTGCCGAAGCCAAGCTGCAGCGTGCGCTGGTGCGGTTGAGTGTAAAAGAATAAAAAAACAAAAAAAAGCCTTCGATGAATCTGGAAAAATCCGATCGTCGAAGACTTTTTTTATTTTAAGGGTGCTTTTTAAAGAGCAAAAATTCCGCAGATTAAGAATCCTGCTACGGCGAGAGCAGCACTGATCAGGACGTAAGGAAACTGCGACACGGCATGTGACATATTGTCAATCTCGCAGGTCGCGGAGGAAAGAACCGTTGCGTCGGAATAGAAGCATGCATGGCTTCCGAAAACACCGCCGGATACGACAGCGCCAAGCGCCAGAAGTACATTAGCATCAAGGGCGATGGCAAGCGGAACAACGATGGAAACGGCTACGGCCTCAATTCCCCAGAAAGAGCTGGTGACAAAGGTCAGAACTGCAATGACAACAAAAATAATAGCTGCCAGTGTTTTGGCATTCATATACGGAACACACAGGTTGATGACGTATTCCGAGAGTCCCATTTCGCCGCAGGCAGTCTTGATCATAAAGGATGCAAGAAGAATGGCGAGAACCGGAAGAATATCTGCAAAGCCGGCAAAGAACAGTTCCACGTACCGCGTAAAGGTCATTTTTTTTCGCGGAAGATAAAGAATCATACAGGAAGCAAGAGCAAGAATAATCGCCTGCATCATATCCTGTGTGGCTACGGTCACACCGATCAGAATTCCGATGGGGATCAGAAAATCCAATATATTTCCGGCATTGGTATTTTCGGGCGGGTAATCAACGCTCATTCCGGCCATGGCAATGTCAACGGAAGGGGCATTGTGCATTTTTGGATGCTCCGGTGTCTGCTCTTTCTTTTCCAGATCGGTATAGGCATCTTTCATTTTTCCGAGCTTTGGCATCAGTTTGCAGGCAAACAGAACCACAACCAGAAGTGCAGTCATCGGATAAAACATATAAGGAAGCACTTTTAAGTAAACACTCATACCGGTGGAAAAGCCCATATTGAGAATGCCCGGTTCCTGAATAAAAACACCGGAATAAAAAACTACCCAGGTGGAAAAGGGAATCAGTGCACAGACAGGTGCACCGGTTGAGTCAATGATATAGGCAAGGGCCTGGCGTGGGACTTTTCGTTTATCACAGACATCCTTCATACAGGTTCCAACGGTCATGATGTTGAGATAGTCATCGACAAAAATAATGATTCCGAGAAATACCGACATCATCATGGTGATCCGTTCATTTTTACAGAAGCGGCTTAACAGGTTGGAAAAACCAAGTGTTCCTTTTGCCTCGCGGAGCAGGAAGATGAAGCCTCCGAACAGTCCGCAGAGAAGAAGAATATACTGGTTATCTGCGTTGCTGATCTCCGAAAGCAGCAGATCACACCAGGGTCCGATAAAAGCCGCTTTGTACATGATGAGATAGGCAACCAGGGTTCCGAAAATCAGAGCTTCGAAAGATTTTTTCGTTTTTAATGCAAAAATCAGCATCGCCGCAGGCGGCAGCAGACATAAAACTCCATATTGCATAGCGGTTCTCCTTTGTAGTTAGAATATGTGATGCAGCGCACCGCTGTAGGAAGAGTTACAACAGGAAGAGACAGAGCTTTACTGTTTCGTCATGATACGATAAGTTTCCGGCCGCCGGTCGCGGAAAAGCCCCCAGGAAAAACGTTCTTCGCTCAGGGCATCCAGATCGAAGGAGGCGTACAGAATTTCCTCGGTATCTCTTCCGGCAGATGCCACAAGTTCACCGGTTGCATCGGCAATAAAGGAAGAGCCGTAGAAAGTAAGAGAAGAGGACTGGCCGCCATTTTCTTCACAGGGCGTTACGGTTTCGGTACCAATCCGGTTTGCAGCAGCAACCGGAACAAGATTTGCGGCAGCATGTCCCTGCATGACGCGTCGCCAGTGCCCGCTGCTGTCTACATTCAGGATCGGCTCACTTCCGATCGCGGTAGGATAGAGCAGGATTTCAGCTCCCTGAACAGCCATACATCGTGCTGTTTCCGGAAACCACTGGTCCCAGCAGATGCCGACGCCGACGGTTCCAAAACGTGTTTCAAAGACTTTGAATCCCGTATCTCCCGGAGTGAAATAGAATTTTTCCTGATAAAAATGATCGTCCGGGATATGGGTCTTGCGGTAAACACCAAGAATGGATCCGTCTGCATCGATCATGGCAATGGAATTAAACAGGCGCTGAACATCTCTTTCATAAAAGCTGACCGGAATCACGACTCCAAGTTCTCCGGCAATGGCCTGAAAACGCCGGACAGCGGGATTTTCTGTCAAAGGCAGGGCATAATCATAATAATCGTATCGCTTTTCCTGACAAAAATACGGTCTTTCAAATAATTCAGGAAGAAGGATGAGATTGGCGCCGTTGGAAGCGGCTTCACGGACCATGGTCTCTGCTTTGTCTATATTTTCCTGTACCTGGCTGCAGCATGAAAACTGCAGTGCGGCAATTTTTATATTTCTCATAATCTGTTTCCTCTTTTCTTTGCCGGAATCTGCTGGGTAATACAGTGAATGTTGCCTCCGCCGGTCAGAATGACGCGTGCATCGACAGGGAGGATCCGTCGATCCGGAAAGCATTTTCCGAGAATTTCTGCAGCCACGGTATCGTTTTCATCGCCGAAACGGGGAAGAAGGACACAGTGATTGGCAAGATAAAAATTGATATAGCTGGCGGCAAGGCGTTCCCCGGCTTCCCGCTGATCTTCGCCAGCTTCAAAATCATAGCCGAGAAGATCTTCTTCTGTAATACAGATGGGATGCTTTGGAATGGGCAGCTTGTGAATTACAAAGCTTCGTCCCTTCGCGTCAACGGTATGGGAGAGAAGATCAAAAGCGGCCCTGCTTCTGGCATACTGAGGATCGTTTTCGTCATCTGTCCAGGCAAGAAGTACTTCTCCTGGCTTTACAAAGCAGCACATATTATCGATATGGCCGTTGGTTTCATCGTTGTAAATACCAAAAGGCAGCCAGATGATTTTCTCGACCGAAAGATACTGCCGCAGCTTTTCTTCAATTTCCGCTTTTGTAAGAGAAGGATTGCGCCCCGGACTCAGCAGACATTCTTCGGTCGTAAGCAGAGTTCCTTCCCCGTCAACATGGATGGAGCCGCCTTCCAGAACAAAGGGGCGGGCATTATAGAAGGAATCTCCGAGAAAACTGCAGATTCGTTCCGGAACCTCACGGTCATGCTCAAAGTGGGAGTACAGACCGTCATACTGGCCGCCCCAGGCGTTGAATTCCCATTGAATGCCTCTTCGCCCACCCTGATCGTTGACCACAAACGTAGCGCCGGTATCTCTTGCCCAGGCATCCTCTGTCGAGGCTTCGATCAGATGAATCCGGTCGGAGGAAAGCAGTTCCTGTGCCGATGCTTTATCCTGTGGCCGGACGAAAAGATAAACCTGCTCATAGGCGGCAATTGCTTCTGCAATTTCTGCAAATGCAGCTCTTGCCGCTTTTGCCCCGTAATTCCAGGAACCGGGGCGCCACGGCCAGATCATCAGCGTGCCTTCGTGGGGCTCAAATTCGCCCGGCATGTAAAAGCCATCGGTTTTTGGGGTTCTAAGACAATCGGTTTTTGAAATCTTCATATCCAAACTCCTTTATCATTCGGCAGTTTCCAGCTTTGTCCATCACCGCGATGGAAGGGAGTGGGATTCCGTTAAAGGTATTGGTTTTTACCATCGAATAAATCGCCATATCTTCAAAATACAGTCTGTCACCGATCCGGATTTGGGAATCGAAGGAATATTCGCCGATTACGTCGCCCGCCAGGCAGGTATTGCAGGAAAGGCGGTAGGTATAAGGCTTTTCCCCGGGCAGTCCGCTGCCTTTGAGCGGAGGGCGGTACGGCATCTCAAGCACATCCGGCATATGGCAGGCAGCGGAAGTGTCAAGAATTAAAATTTTTCCGTTATTTTCAACAATATCGAGAACTTCCGTGACATTGTAGCCTGCGTTTAAGGCAACTGCTTCCCCGGGCTCCAGGTAAATCTGAAGACCATACGTTTCTTTCATATGGTTGATACAGGAAATCAGGCGTTCGATATCGTAATCCTCACGGGTGATATGATGTCCGCCTCCCATGTTAAGCCAGTTCATTTTAAAAAGCCACTTGCCGAATTTTTCTTCCACGGCGCGCAGTGTGGTTTCCAGATCATCCGAATTCTGTTCACAGAGGGTATGAAAATGAAGACCGTCCACAAGATCGGCCAGTTCGTCTGTAAAATCGCAGGCGCGGATGCCCATGCGGGAGCCGGGCGCACAGGGATCATAAATCGCATGGCCTTCCTGCGTGGAGCATTCCGGGTTGATGCGAAGTCCGGCTTTTGCGGTTCCGGAAGCCTTAAGTACGGGGAGGTACGTTCGGAGCTGCTTTTCTGAATTGAAAATAATATGATCGCAGATCTGTGCGAGCTCTTCCATATCCTGCGGGCGGTAGGCCGGAGAATACACATGATTCTCCAGCCCCATTTCTTCCTTGCCAAGCTGCGCCTCATAGAGTCCGCTGGCAGTCGTTCCGCTGATATATTTTCCAATCAGCGGATATTCCGAAAAACAGGAAAAGCATTTCTGAGCCAGCAGAATTTTTGCACCGGTGCGTTCTTCTACCTGGTGCAGGATCTTTAAGTTTTCTTCCAGTTTGCCTTCATCAATGACAAAACAGGGAGTTGGCAGTTCGTTTATCTTATACATAGGCTTAATCTACTAAAACAGGATTTTCTACGACCTTCCACGGAAGACCCCACTTGTTGAGTGCTTCCATATACGGATCCGGATCGAATTCATCTGTGGTGTAGACACCCGGCTTGTTCCAGAGACCGCTCACGACCATCATGGTTCCGATCATGGCCGGAACGCCGGTGGTGTAGGAGATCGCCTGAGACTCTACTTCCCGGTAGCATTCCTGGTGGTCACAGACATTGTAAATGTAAATGCTTCTTTCTTTTCCGTCCTTGATACCGGTAAAAATACAGCCGATGTTGGTTTTACCCACGGTGCGCGGGCCAAGGGTGGAAGGATCCGGGAGAAGCTCTTTTAAAAACTGGATCGGTACGATCTGCTGTCCGTTGAAGGTAATCGGAGTGGTGGAGAGAAGTCCTACATTTTCCAGACATTTCATATGGGTCAGATAGCTCTGGCCGAAGGTCATGAAAAAGCGGATTCTTTTTACGCCCGGGATATTTTTTGCAAGAGCCTCAATTTCTTCATGGTGAAGAAGGTACATATCCTTCTCGCCTACCTCATCGAAGTTATATTCCCGTTTGATCGACATTGGCGGAATTTCTACCCAGTGGCCGTTTTCCCAGTAAGAGCCGGGAGCGGATACCTCGCGGAGGTTGATTTCCGGATTGAAGTTGGTTGCAAACGGATATCCGTGGTCGCCGCCGTTGCAGTCCAGAATATCAATCGTGTGAATTTCATCGAAATAGTGTTTCTGTGCATAGGCTGCAAAGACACTGGTGACGCCCGGGTCAAAGCCGGTTCCGAGAAGACCGGTGATGCCGGCTTCCTTGAAACGGTCCATATAGGCCCACTGCCAGGAGTAATCAAAGTAAGCAGAAAAGCCAAGCTCTTCGCATCTCTTTTCGTAGATTGCACGCCATGCCGGATCATCCGTATTTTCTGCTTCGTAATTTGCAGTATCGATGTAAGGAACCTTACATGCGAGGCAGGCATCCATAATGGTAAGATCCTGATAAGGAAGAGCCAGATTTAATACGGCATCCGGCTGATACTGTTTGATTAAGGCGATTAATTCTTCTGTGCAGTCGGCATCCACCTTTGCTGTTGTGATAATGGTTTTTGTGGTCGGAGCCAGCTTTTCTTTTAAAGCATCGCACTTGGAAAGGGTGCGGCTTGCAATCATAATTTCAGAAAATACTTCACTGTTCTGGCAGCATTTGTGAATGGCTACGGATGCAACACCGCCGCATCCGATGATCATAACTTTGGACATTGTTTGGTTCTCCTTTTTCAGAAAATGGTGTTGGGTTCATCTTTGGCTATAAGCACGAAAAAAAGACAGATGACGTGCATCATCTGTCTAAAAATCGAAATTTATACATGATCGTATTGTGCAAACTTCAGGGGATGGACAAAAATCCAGGCTTCCCCCTGTTTTCCTATGCAGAAATATATAGTCACGTACTCTTATTGACCGTTTCATAAGATGATGTGCTCGTCGTAGAGCATCGATTATAAAGTAATCAACTCATAAAATTTGCGCTTTTAACGCAATCAATAATGTGGCTCTTAACCACGCTCGGCAACTACCCCTGCCTGTCCGTCGGTTTTTTACCAGAGGCATATATTTTGCATAAGAACAGAATTGTTCGCTTGCAGTTCCAAATTATAAAGTGAAATGACATGGATGTCAAGAAAAATTTGTGAAACTATTCAGAGCCATGCGAAATGGAAGAAAAATCACAGGGTGATCCAGTAACGCTCCAGTGTTTTGTTTTCATCGGCACGATAAGCGGTGCCGTCGAACCGGCCGCCATTTTTCAGGATCGTTCTGCGGCTTCCCTCGTTGGTATCCAGGCAGCAGACCAGAATTTCGGAAAGGCCGAGGCTTTTGCAGTACGGCTGCACATTTTTCAGCATCCAGGAGGCATAGCCTTTTCTGCGTTCCGACGGGCGGACAGAGTAGCCGATATGGCCGCCAAAGGTGCGCAGAAAATCGTTCAGGTAGTGGCGCACCTGAATCATGCCGACAAGGCGGTTGTCTGATTTGCGGATGCACAGAAACTGTGTTGCGAGAACCATGCCCTCCGGCAGAGTCTCCTCTCTGGTATACCGCATGGTATCTTCAAGATACGCCTTCATATCATCAAACCGGCGAAGCGGTCCGCAGCCGTCCATGGAATCGCTGTTTTCCAGAAAATCGTTCCGGTAGGCGGCGAGTTCGGCGAAGTATTCCTCCGACGGTTCAACTAACATCAGTTCATCGTTCATCCTTAGCATTTCTCCGGTTCCGGATACTCGACGCCGAAGGTCTCAACGGTAACGGTAGCCATTCTCTGCGGCTGCAGCGGTTTGTCGCTGTAGTCGGTGTTGACAGATGCGATTTTATCTACGACTTCCAGGCCTTCTGTTACTTTTCCGAAAGCAGCGTATGCGCCGTCCAGATGCGGAGCAGCTTTGTGCATGATGAAGAACTGGCTTCCTGCGCTGTCCGGGAACATGGTACGTGCCATGGAGAGAACGCCTGGGGTGTGTGCGAGGTTGTTCTCAAATCCGTTCTGGGAGAACTCACCCTTGATGCAGTAATCCGGGCCGCCGGCGCCTGTGCCTGCAGGATCTCCGCCCTGGATCATGAATCCCGGGATGACGCGGTGGAAGATAAGGCCGTCATAGAAGCCTTTTTTTACCAGACTGATGAAGTTGTTTACGGTGTTCGGCGCGATTTCCGGGTAAAGCTCTGCTTTCATCACATCGCCGTTTTCCATAGTAATTGTAACGATTGGGTTAGACATAATGTTTTCCTCCTGATTTTTAAACGATTTCTTGATAAGACGTAAGCAGCCATTTTTCGAAGAAAAATGGGCGGATTACGAATGTTTTTGATGATTGCCGGAGTGCAAAGCACGTAGCAATCTGGTATCAAAGGGGTCAACCCCCTTTTTCAGACACGCTCCAGGAATGTCTCATGGATCGCACGCATTGCCTGATCTGCGTATGCTTCGTCGATCAGGGCAGTGATGCGGATTTCTGAGGTGGTAACCATCTCGGTATTGATTCCTGCATTGGCGAGCGCGCCGAACATTTTGGCAGCCACGCCCGAATGGGAGCGGACACCGGCTCCGATGACGGAAATCTTTGCCACGTTCTCATCATAATCCAGCTTTTTGATGCCGAGCAAATCCTTGTTGTCGTTCAGCACATCGATCGTGCGCAGCATATCCGGCTTTGCAACGGTAAAGGAAACGGACTTTGTGCCGTCCTTTCCGAGTGACTGGATCATGACATCGATGTTCAGATTGTTCCGATCCAGTAAATTTAAGAGGCGGAACGTGCTCTCTGGATCGTTGCCAAGGCCTGCAACACGGATTTTTGCCACATTTTTGTCGGCAGCCACGCCGCTGATTAACATTTTTTCCATTTTGGTTTTCTCCCTTACCATCGTTCCGGAATTTCGGTTCAGACTGGAGCAGACCAGAAGTTCCACGCCGTATTTTTTTGCGATTTCCACGCATCTGCTGTGAAGGACTTTTGCGCCGAGCGAAGCCATCTCCAGCATTTCATCGTAAGTTACCTCTTCCATTTTGCGCGCATTCGGTACAATCCGCGGATCTGCGGTGTAGACGCCGTCTACATCCGTGTAGATTTCACAGACATCCGCGTGCAGCTCTGCAGCGAGGGCAACCGCAGTCGTATCGGAGCCGCCGCGTCCGAGCGTTGTGATATCATCGTATTTGTTGATCCCCTGGAAGCCGGTGACAATGACAATTTTGTTGTCGTCCAGCTCTTTACGGATGCGCTCGGTGTCGATCCGTTTGAAGCGCGCGTTCTGATAATCGGAGGTCGTGTGCATCGGTACCTGCCAGGCATTTAAAGAAACAGCACTGACGCCCATCTGAATCATGGTTATGGCCATCAGGGAAACGGAAACCTGTTCACCGGTGGCAAGAAGCATATCCATCTCGCGGCGGGACGGTTTTTCCGTAATCTGTTTTGCGGTTGCAATCAGTCCGTCCGTCGTTTTTCCCATCGCGGAGAGAACGACAACGACCTGGCTTCCGGCCTGCTGTTTTTCGATGCAGCGCTGTGCTACATTGCGGATGTGCGCAAGATCTGCGACGGAGCTTCCGCCAAATTTCATTACAGTCAGCATAACAGTTTTGATCTCTTTCCTTTTTGATTTACGCGGACAAAAGCGCAGAGCGTGTTTTACCGCGTTTTCCGGGCCGAAAAAACAGGAGTGGGACGTTTTTGGGCCGCGAAACTCTGATACATAGTATAGCGAAAACAGATAGAAAAAGCAAGGAAAAGCACAAGGAAAAGCGGTTTCGTTCTGCGGTTGTATTACCTTTTTGTTTGTGTTAAAATGATAGGCAGAAAAAGAGGAGAAGAAAGCATATGATCATAGAAACAAATTCTGCGTCGGAGACGCTTGCCCTTGGCGAAAAGCTGGGAAAAGCGGCGAAGCCTGGCCAGATTTATACATTAAACGGAGACCTTGGTGTTGGAAAAACCGTTCTGACGCAGGGCTTTGCAAAAGGACTTGGCATCACAGAGGCAGTCAACAGTCCTACATTTACCATTATTCAGGAATATACCGAAGGGCGCCTGCCATTTTATCATTTCGATGTTTACCGGATCGGTGATATAGAAGAAATGGAAGAAATCGGATACGATGATTACTTTTTCGGTGAGGGTGTCTGCCTGATCGAATGGGCAGAACTGATTGAAGAGCTGATCCCGGAGGGTGCGATTTCGATTACGATAGAAAAAGACCTCGAAAAAGGGTTTGATTACCGGAAAATTACGGTGGAATAAAAGAAAAAATCCTGAATGTGGTGGAAAAACAAAAGGAAATCGTAAAGATTCCTGTTTCCGGCAGACTGCCAAAATGAGTTGCACAGGAAGGAAATATCGGAAAGGAAACAAAAAATTATGAAAATACTTGCACTGGACAGCTCCGGCCTGGTGGCTTCGGTGGCTGTTGTTGAAAATGACACACTGCTTGCGGAATACACCGTAAATTATAAAAAAACACATTCCCAGACTCTGCTTCCGATGCTGGATGAAATCTCGAACATGACAGAGCTGGATCTTTCGACGATCGATGCGATTGCAGTTGCCGGAGGTCCGGGCTCGTTTACCGGTCTTCGCATCGGTTCTGCAACAGCCAAGGGACTTGGTCTGGCACTTGAAAAACCACTGATTTCCATTCCAACGACGGCGGCAATCGCGTACAATATCTGGGATACTGACAAATTTGTCTGCCCGATCATGGATGCGAGAAGAAACCAGGTCTATACCGGAGTTTACTGCTACACGGATCATCGTCTCGATACGGTCTGGGAACAGGATACGATGAGCATTGAGGCACTGGCGGAGGGACTGAACTGCCTCGACCACGAAGTGATTTTCCTCGGGGACGGCGTTGCGGTTTACCGGGAAAAATTAGAGGCACTGCTGACGATTCCGTTTTCCTTTGCACCGGCACACGTCAACCGCCAGAGAGCGGCAGCCGTCGGAGCACTGGCTGAGGTTTATTACAAAGAAGGTAAGATTCAGACGGCAGAAGAGCACGAGCCGGAATACCTGAGAAAATCGCAGGCGGAGCGTGAAAGAGCGGAGCGGGAATCTGTGAAGCATGCCGATGTGGTGAAAAAACAGGAGAACGGAGAAAAAAGCGAATGATCACAATCCGTGAAATGCAGATCGATGATCTGGAGCAGGTGATGCCGATTGAGGAGGCCAACTTTTCGATTCCGTGGACAGAAACCGGATTTTTTACATTTCTGATCCGTGACGACGCACTGTTTCTTGTAGCAGAGGAGGACGGTGAAATTTTAGGATATCTCGGAATCCTGATTTCCTTTGATGAAAGTGAGATCACAAATGTCTGCGTGGCAGAAAAAGCGAGAAGACGCGGCATCGGCCGTGCACTGATGGAAGAGCTGTTCCATCGGATGCAGGAGAGAAAGGTGCGCGTGATTCATCTGGATGTGCGCATCGGCAATACGCCGGCGCGGAATCTGTATGAGAGTCTTGGTTTTGTGCAGGACGGCCTCAGGAAGGGGTACTACGATCTCCCGAAGGAGGACGCAGTGCTGATGAGCCGGACGGATGAATCGGTTCCGAAGAGGTAGAGAGAAATCGTTATTGTATACGCATTTAACGCACAGGACTTTCCTTTCATTCCCAGTAGGAATGGCGGGAAAGATGTGTTACAATCGACAGGACACAGGAGAATCTGATTTCTGTTTTGTGTCAGGAACGAAGAAAGAAACGTTTTTTGATACACGGGAGGAAGAAAAATGCGGAAATACAACAAAAACACAAATGAGCTGGAAGCGGCGGTGTGTAACTGCTGCGGAAAAAGCATGAAAATACAGAATGGAATGCTGCTGGAGGGGATCTGCTCGGTCGACACGACGTGGGGGTACTTTTCCGGGAAGGACCTGGAAAAGCATGAGTTTGATCTGTGCGAGGAGTGCTACGATCGGATTACATTGTCGTTTGCGGTTCCGCCGGAAATTTCGGAGGACACGGAGGTTTAGAATTTCGGGCAGTTCGGCATCGTTCTGGAAGAAAGGGGAAGGTGCAATGCAAAGAGGTTTTACGATTCAGTCGAAGGTGGATGGACTGATGCTTGACGGGCTTGTGGTGGAGCCGGAGGAGGGCGTACAGCGGACGGCGCTTCTGCAGCTCAGCCATGGAATGAGCGAATACAAGGAGCGGTATCTGCCGTTTATGGAGTTTATGGCGGAACACGGTGTAGTGTGTGTGATTCATGATCACCGCGGGCACGGAAAGAGTGTGAAGTCGGAGCAGGATCTCGGATTTATGTACGGCGCAGGCGGCGCAGGGCTTGTGGAGGATCTGTTTCAGGTTACGGTATGGGCAAAAAAAGAGTACCCGGATCTGCCGTTTATTCTGATGGGACACAGTATGGGATCCCTGGTTGTGCGCACGTATGCGAAGGAACATGATAGGGAGCTGGATGCGTTGATTGTGTGCGGTTCACCGAGCAAGAATTATCTGCGGCCGCTGGGTGCGGCTGTAGGACACGCAGAAGCGGCGGTGCTCGGGGATGAGCATCGGAGCAATCTTCTGGAGGCGATGTCGTTTGGATCGTTTGCGGCGCGGTTTGCGGATGAGAAGAGCCGGTTCGCCTGGTGCTGTTCGGACCCGGAGGTGGTGCGGGAGTATGAAGAAAACCCACTCTGTGGCTTTACGTTTTCGGATGATGCTTTTTTTGCGCTGAATGACCTGCTGAAGGAGACGTATGGATTCCATGGATGGCATTGCACAAACCGGAAGCTACCGGTGCTGTTTTTGTCCGGCGGGGATGATCCGTGTTATGTGAATGTGCGGCGCTTTAAAAAATCCATTGACCATATGCGGCTGATCGGGTACCGCAATGTCAGAGGAAAGCTGTATCCGGGAATGCGGCATGAAATACTGAACGAGAAAGAGAAGTACCGCGTATATGGCGATGTCTGGAAGTGGTTGAAGAAAGAAAAAGTGGTGGGGAATGTGGAGGGGGGAAGCACACCCCCGCAGACCCCGGACGGCGCTCTGGCAGGGAGCGGCGGTGTTTGATCATTTTTTGAAAAAAACGCTCATCAGCAAAAAAACTGATGAGCGTTTTTTTCAATGTAAGTAAATTTTTGACGATCACATGATCCATCCAAATACGGTGGAAAGGACGATCATAATCATAGAAAAGACAAACGAGTTCACCGACATCAGCGTTGCCCGCTGCCTGGACGGGATCATGTCATTGAGCAGAATATCGGTCCGGACTTCAAGAAAATCATCGGAAAAGGATCCGATAAATCCGCCGAAGACCATAAGGGCCGGCAGTCCGGTAAAGCTCATAAGAAAGGCGAAAAGTACACCGATCGTGCCAAACAGCAGAATCGCGCGGTAGCGGTATTTGTGAAAGTATACCGTCATCCGCGATCCCAGTGCCGCGCCGAGTCCCATCACGAAGAGGGCAGGGCCAAGCAGCGCGCTGTTCATGCCGGTGAGTGGCAGCTTCGCCTGTAAAAAGAAGAGAACCAGCGTAGAAACGGCACCGATGAGTGCGTTCACCAGCATAATATTTCTTGCTTTTTTCTCACGGACAAGAAACTGCCAGCTTTCCTGCACAACCGAAACGATTTCCTGTCCAACAGGATAATGAACTGGTGTTGCGTCCGTTTTTACTTCCGCAAGGCGGAATGAAATGCCAAGCGCAATCAGCCCGAAGAAGAGATCAATCGCATACGCGCGCCGGTATCCCAGCCACAGGGCAAGGCCTGCGCAGAGCGTTGCGGTGGAATTGGTGATACGGTACAGCATCATTTCGGTAGAAGAAAAACGGGCATAAAACCATTCGTCCCCGTTCTGCTTCAGACTGTCATACGCAAGTGCCTCCCGTGTGCCGGATGCAAGGTTATAGCTGAGCGCACTGCATCCAAGCGCAAGCGCCGTTGTAGCAAAGCCGGTGGAAAAAATCATCAGCGTACTGGAAATCAGGGAGGTCATCTGGCTTGCAATCAGCGTTTTCCGTCGCCCGAAAACATCGGCGACAACGCCGGAGGGGAGTTCAAAGCAGAGGCTCACGATATGGAAAATACTTTCGAGCATCCCGATCTGCAGCAGCGAAAATCCACGGAGTGCGAGCAGTGCAACCCACGAAGCCGCCGCAATCTGAAAATAGCCGACCGTGGTCATAAGATATAAAGTTCGTATTTGTTTTCTGGTATTTTTCTCAGACATAAAAAAATCTCCTTGTCAAAATATAGTAAAATTCTGATGGGGAGATACGTGCATTTTCTGTGTGATTTTAAGAATACAAGATGTGAAGTTTACTTAAAAAAGAGCGCACTATCCCCATAAACAGCTGAAACATCGCCATTTGTGAGGTGAAGAAACTGGTTTTTCCAGATCATAGTGCTACTCCTTTTGTAATCATAATTTTTTATCAGAATACCACCGGAAACGGAAAAAGTCAAAGAAAAATTTTGACAAAAATAAAAAAAACTATTGACTTTCAAGTATACTTTAATGCTACAATTTTTTCAACAATACTGAGGAAACGAAGGTTTTCTGCGGAAAAGAAAGGGGATATTTTAACATGAGTGTAGATGTAACAAAAATGCCGAAATTAGGATTTGGCATGATGCGCCTTCCGGAGAAGGACGGAGAACTGGATTTGGAGCAGATCTGTAAAATGGTCGATGCGTACCTTGCCTCCGGAATGAACTATTTTGACACCGCCTATATGTACTGCGGCGGAAAATCGGAGAGCATCGTGAAAAAAGCGCTGGTAGAGCGTCATCCGAGAGAAAGCTTTACTCTGACAACCAAACTTCCGCAGTGGATGATGGACGAGGGCATTGAGGGGCGTGACCGCATTTTCAATGATCAGCTCGCGCGCACCGGAGCAGGCTACTTTGATTATTACCTGCTGCACAGTGTCGAGGACGGCGCAAACTATGACGGCTATGTGAAATACGACTGTTTTAACTGGGCCAAGAAGAAAAAAGAAGAGGGACTGATCAAACACTTTGGTTTCTCCTTCCACGGAACGCCGGAGCTGCTTGACAAGATTCTCTCCGAGCATCCGGAGGTTGAAATTGTCCAGATCCAGATGAACTATGCTGACTGGGACAATCCGCTGATCCAGTCCGGACGTCTGTATGAGGTGCTTCGGAAATACGATATGCCGTTCCTTGTTATGGAGCCGGTAAAGGGCGGTTCCCTTGCATCAGCAGGCAAAGAGATTGAAGCAGAGATGAAACGTGTTCATCCGGATGCATCGATTGCGTCCTGGGCACTCCGCTTTGCGGCTTCCCTCCCGGGTGTTGCAACCGTGCTCTCCGGTATGTCAAACGAGGAACAGATGGAGGATAATATCAAAACCTTCCGAAATTTTGTACCGTTAAACGAGGAAGAAAAAGCAGTGATCGCCAAAGCACAGGAAGCGCTGAAAAAGAGTCCGGCGGTTCCATGTACCGCCTGTCGTTACTGCTGCGACGGATGTCCGATGGGAATCGCGATTCCGGATGTGTTCAAGGCATTGAATACCATCCGCCTGTATGGAGAAGAAGACCGCGCGAAAAATTATTATAAAAAGCTGCTGGAAACATCGGGAAAAGCAGAAGACTGCGTGCAGTGCGGTCAGTGTGAGAGTGTATGCCCGCAGCATCTGCCGATCATTGACCTGTTAAAAGAAGCGTCCGAAAAGCTTGACGTGCCGGTGACGGAATAAGAGGATTGCGAATATCCGCTTTTGCATATGCTTTAGAAAAAGGCTCCCCGGAATACTCTGAAAAAAGAGTATTCCGGGGAGCCTTTTTTTCTATGGGAAATCTTGTTGGAATTTCCTGCGGAGAAAAAGATCCTTTGGGCAGGATTGCACTGCGCGGAAAAAATGTGCCACTTGCGAGAGATGTGACGGAGCGGTTTACGACCGGAAAAATGGAATGTAAAAAAGAAAAAACTCATGTTTTACATAAACTTAACATCTCTGAGATTTTGCATTTTACACGCCGTTGTTATGATGAAACCTGTAAAAACGAAATGTAAAAAACGTCGGGATTGCGATTTTACAAAATAGAAATCACAAAAATCCCGTGTGAAAAGAGGAGAAAAGAATATTATGAAGAGAAAAGTAATTGCAATCACCTTAACCGCAATGATGGCTGCAGGAATGTTTGCAGGATGTGGAAGCAGCGACAGCAGCAGTTCTTCCACAGCAGACACTACAAAAGAGGCTTCTGCAGCAGAGACAGATGGCAGCACAGACGGTGACAGCACCGCAGCAGGCGGAGATTTCTCCGGACAGATCAGCGTGATCTCCCGTGAGGATGGTTCTGGTACCAGAGGTGCATTCATCGAGCTGTTCGGTGTAGAAGAGAAAAACGATGCAGGTGAGAAAGTAGACAACACCACCGTTGATGCACAGATCACCAACAATACTTCCGTTATGATGAGCACAGTGGCAGGTAACCAGTACGCAATCGGTTATATCTCTCTTGGATCCTTAAATGATGAAGTCAAAGCACTGAAAATCGACGGAGCAGAGGCAAGCGCAGAGAACGTAGAAAACGGTTCCTATAAAGTAAGCCGTCCGTTCAACATTGTAACAAAAGACGGTCTTTCCGCAGATGCGCAGGATTTCATGGACTACATCTTAAGCACCGACGGACAGCAGGTTGTTTCAGATGACGGATATATTGCAATCAAAGATACCAAAGCCTACGAAGGAAACTGCAGCGGTGAAAAGGTTGTGGTAGCAGGATCTTCCTCTGTAACACCACTGATGGAAAAATTAAAAGAGGCTTATACAAAAGTAAATTCAAACGCTAACATCGAAGTACAGCAGAGCGATTCCACAACAGGTATCACTTCCGCAAGCGACGGTCTCTGCGACATCGGTATGGCATCCCGTGACTTAAAGGATGAGGAGAAATCCTCAGGGCTTACCGCAACCGTAATCGCAACCGACGGTATTGCTGTCATTGTAAACAAAGAGAACCCGACCGACGGGCTGACCAGCGATCAGGTAAAGAGCATCTATGTTGGCGACACAACCGACTGGGCAGATGTAAAATAAAGAATGTATAAAGCAATGGAAAAAGAAGTAAGGGCGAACAATGGAAAATCGCTCTTACTTCCGTATCCGAAAATGTTCAGAAAAAGAAGCTGTCTTTCGGAACGTGCTTGAAAAAGCAGTTCGTAAGAAAAAACGAAAGTCTTTTTCAAACACGCTCCGCGAAACAATGAAAGGAAAGGATTTATCTTATGAAACTAAGAGAAACGATCATGAAACTTGTATTCCTGATTGCGGCATGCTGCTCCGTACTGGCTGTTGCACTGATCTGCATTTTCCTGTTCATGAATGGCGTTCCTGCCATTTTTAAAATCGGACCGCTGAAATTTTTGACCGGTACCGTGTGGAAACCGGGAAACAACATTTTCGGTATCCTGCCGATGATTGTCGGCAGTATCTGCGTGACCGGCCTTGCAATCCTGATGGGTGTGCCGGTTGCCATTCTTACTTCGGTGTTTCTTTCCCGTTACTGTCCGAAAAAGTTTTACGGCATCTGCAAATCAGGTATTAACCTGATGGCCGGTATTCCGTCTATCGTATATGGATTTTTCGGACTGGTTGTGATCGTCCCGTTGATGGCACAGCTGACAGGCAAAAACGGAAACACAATGCTGACGGCATCTATTCTTCTGGCCGTTATGATTCTTCCGACCGTGGTCGGTGTAACAGAATCCGCCATTACAAGCGTTCCGGAATCCTACTATGAAGCAAGCCTTGGCCTTGGTGCCACGCATTCCCAGAGCGTTTTCTTTGCAGTTGTCCCGGCGGCAAAATCCGGAATCCTGGCAGGTATCGTGCTTGGCATCGGACGTGCCATCGGAGAGACGATGGCAGTGATTATGATTGCCGGAAACCAGCCTCGTATGCCAAAAGGAATCACAGAAGGCCTTCGTACCATGACAGCCAATATTGTACTGGAGATGGGATATGCATCTGGACTTCACCGGGAAGCGCTGATTGCAACGGGTGTTGTGCTGTTTGTCTTTATCCTGCTGATCAATTTATCGGTGTCTATGCTGAACCGGAGGGTACATTATGGTGATTAAAGGAAATGGAGCTGTAAATACAATGGAAGCTGTAAAAATAAATACAAAAGAAAAAGAAAGAACAAAGGTTACGTATCACAAAAGTGTTTTTTCTTCGGTACTGACCGGAATTACCTGTGGAGCGGCCATTCTTGCACTTGCTATTCTGGTTTTTCTGGTTGGATTTATTCTGATCCACGGTGTGAAAAACCTGACACTGGAGCAGTTTGCATGGACCTATAATACAGAGAATGTTACGATGCTTCCGGCGATCATCAACACTGTTACGATGACAGTACTTTCCCTGCTGCTTGCTGCGCCCCTCGGTATTTTCTCGGCGATTTATCTGGTTGAATATGCCAATAAACGCGGAAAACTGGTTGGCCTGATCCGGATTACGGCAGAGACCCTTTCAGGTATTCCGTCGATCGTTTACGGTTTGTTCGGTATGCTGTTTTTTACGAAAACCCTGAAAATGGGATACTCGATGATGTCTGGTGCCTGTACCCTTGCCATCATGATTCTTCCGCTGATTATGCGAACAGCAGAAGAAGCCTTAAAATCGGTTCCGGATTCCTATCGGGAAGCAAGCTTTGGACTGGGAGCCGGAAAGCTTCGTACGATTTTTAAAATTGTTCTTCCATCTGCCGTACCCGGCATTCTTTCCGGTGTCATTCTTGCGACAGGCCGTGTCGTAGGAGAGACGGCAGCGCTTCTTTTCACAGCAGGAACGATTGCAAAGGTGGCAGGCCTTATGGATTCCGGCCGTACCCTTGCCGTTCATATGTATGCACTTTCCAGTGAAGGCCTCTATATGAATCAGATGTATGCAACCGGCGTCATCCTGATGCTGATTGTCCTTCTGATCAACGGCTGTTCTGGAATGATTGCGAAGAAAATTGCAAAGAAATAAAAGAGAGACGAGGAAAAAACATGAGCAAAATAGATGTATCCAATATGGATCTTTATTACGGAGACTTTCATGCATTAAAAAATATCAACTTGAGCATTGATGCCAATGAAGTGACGGCTTTTATCGGACCTTCCGGCTGTGGTAAATCGACCCTGTTAAAATCCATCAACAGAATGAATGATCTCGTTCCGGGCTGCCGGATCACCGGTGAAATGCTGTTGGACGGAGAAAACATCTACGGCGGAAAAATGGATGTCAACGGACTCCGAAAACGGGTCGGCATGGTATTCCAGAAACCAAATCCGTTCCCGATGAGCATTTACGACAACATTGCCTATGGCCCCAGAACCCATGGTGTCCGTTCCAAAGCGAAGCTGGATGATATTGTGGAGCAGTCTCTTCGACAGGCGGTAATCTGGGATGAGGTGAAGGACCGTTTGAAGAAAAGCGCACTTGGCATGTCCGGCGGACAACAGCAGCGTCTTTGCATTGCGCGTGCTCTTGCCGTACAGCCGGAGGTTCTTCTGATGGACGAACCAACCTCAGCACTGGATCCGATTTCTACTTCCAAAATCGAAGATCTTGCGGTAGAATTGAAAAAAGATTATACTATTGTCATGGTAACCCACAATATGCAGCAGGCAGCCAGAATTTCCGACAAAACCGCATTTTTCCTGTTAGGAGAGATAGTAGAATACGGAGAGACCGAACAGATCTTCTCCATGCCGAAGGATAAACGGACAGAGGATTACATTACAGGGAGGTTTGGCTGATATGAGGGAAAGATTTGAGCAGCAGATGGAAATTCTGCACACGGAGCTGATTGAGCTTGGCGCACTCTGCGAGCAGGCAATCGGACGGACATATGAGGTTCTGCTGGAGGGAAACCAGAGAGCGGCAGAAGAGATTATCAAAAAAGACCAGGTTGTCGATGCGAAAGAACGGGAGATCGAGGATCTCTGCTTCCGCATCATTTTACAGCAGCAGCCGGTAGCACGTGATCTGCGTCAGGTATCTGCGGCATTAAAAATGATTACCGATATGGAGCGGATCGGAGACCAGGCAGCAGATATTGCGGATATCGTAAAAGTAACGAGTCTTGATGTGCCGGATGCAAGCATCCGTCTGAAGGATATGGCGAAAGCAACAGCTTCTATGGTAACAAAATGCATCGATGCATACGTTAAGCAGGATCTGAAGCTTGCACGGGAGGTTATCGATTCCGATGATATCGTGGATGATCTTTTTGATGAGGTAAAGGATGAAATTCTGCAGGGTATGCGAAAGGGAATTACCACAGATGTCCAGTCTCTGGACTATCTGATGATTGCAAAATATTATGAAAGAATCGGTGACCATGCAACAAACATTGCGGAATGGGTTGTGTACTCCATTAACGGTCACCATAAAGGGGAATAACAGATGATCTACTGCGTGGAAGATGAAAGAAATATACGGGAACTGATCGTATACACACTGGAATCGAGCGGTTTTACCGCAAGAGGCCTGGAAAGCGGAAAAGAGCTGAATGCAGCTATTGCAGAACAGCTTCCGGACCTGATCCTTCTGGATATCATGCTTCCTGGAGAGGATGGGCTTGAAATTCTTTCACGCCTCAAAGCATCGGAAGTAACAAAAGAAATTCCGGTCATTATGGTAACGGCAAAGGGCGCTGAATATGATAAGGTCATGGGTCTGGACTGCGGAGCAGATGACTATATTACCAAGCCGTTTGGTATGATGGAATTTATCGCAAGGGTACGTGCCGTGCTGCGTCGCGCCGGAAAAGAAGAGAAGGAAAACGATGTGCTGGAGACCGGGGATCTGCAGATCCAGGTGAAACAGCATCAGGTTCTGGCCAAAGGGGAGAAGGTTACCCTGACCTTAAAAGAGTTTGAACTGCTGAAATTTTTAATGGAAAATAAAGGAATTGTCCTTACGAGAGACCGTCTGCTCGGCCATGTCTGGGGCTATGATTTTGACGGAGAAACCCGTACGGTAGACGTTCATGTGCGTACACTCCGCCAGAAGCTGGGCGAATGCGGCGAGCTGATCGAGACGGTCCGCGGCGTGGGATACCGGATAGGAGGCTGAGAAAGTAAGATGCGTAAAAAAGTCTTTCAACATGCGGGAGCGTTGATTATCGCTGCGATTATCCTGACTTTTTTCACCATGAGCTGGGCAATGTACAACAATACGGCGGAGCAGCTTCGTGTTTCGGTGAGAAATGAATGTGAGTATTACAGGTATTTTCTGGACAAGATGGGTGATGACAGTCTGGATAAACCGGCCGGCAAGATTACGGCAAGCCGGGTTACCCTGATTGACACGGACGGAACCGTTCTGTTTGATTCGGTCGAGGATGAGAACATGATGGGAAACCATTCCGGGCGGCCGGAGGTGATTGAGGCGGAAAAGACCGGGGAAAGCAATATTTCCCGTTATTCCGAGACCCTGCGGAGCAAAACATATTATACGGCATTGCGCCTGGACAATGGAAAAATCATCCGTGTTTCCCTGACGACAGACAGTGTGTTCGGTGTGATGCTGCGGAATATATGGCTGGTGGTTGTACTGATTGCGGCAGTCCTTGTCGTGGAGCTGCTGATGGTCAGCCATATGACAAAGGCGCTTGTAAAGCCGATCAATGAGATTGATCTGAATCATCCGCTGGACAACAAAGCATATGAGGAATTGAGTCCGCTGCTTGGAAGAATTCATCAGCAGCAGAAGCAGATCCAGCAGCAGATGGAGGAGCTCCGCCATAATCAGGAGGAGTATCTTGCCATCACGGAATATATGAAGGATGGTCTGATCGTGACAAACCAGTCAGTCGTACTTTCCATCAACCGTTCGGCACAGAATCTGTTTGATGTGACGGCAGAGGAATGCATCAACCACAATATCGTAACAGTCAGCCGCAACGAGCAGCTGAAGGAGGCACTGGATCATGCGCTGGAGGGCAGTTCCGAGGAACGGATGCTGGAGATAAATGGAAGAGTCTATCAGCTTCTTGCAAATCCGGTGCGTGTGGACCGTGTTGTATCCGGTGCGGTCATCCTGGTGCTGGATGTGACGGAAAAACAGAAAGCCGAGGTGATGCGCCGTGAGTTTTCTGCCAATGTGTCACATGAGCTGAAAACACCGCTGATGTCGATTTCCGGATATGCGGAGATCATCGAAAATAACATGGTAAAACCGGAGGATATTCCCAAATTTGCGGGCAGAATCCACAGTGAGGCGAGCCGGTTAAGCTCTCTTGTCGAGGATATTATCAAGCTGTCCAGACTGGACGAAAACGACCAGTCAATCCCGATGGAGGAAGTGGATCTGATGCAGATCTGCCGTGATGTCGAGGGACATCTTTCCATACGGGCAAAGGAGCAGCAGGTGAAGATGACACTGAGAGGAGAGAGCTGCCGGATCAAAGGTGCACGGCAGGTTCTTTATGAGATGATCTACAATCTCTGCGACAATGCGATCAAGTACAACCGCAGGGACGGTGAGGTCGAAGTGACGGTTTCCCGCGGAAGAAACGGACGGGCAGTGGTATCTGTGGCAGATACCGGAATCGGAATTGCAAAGGAAGATCAGGAGCGGATCTTTGAACGGTTCTATCGTGTAGATAAGAGTCATTCCCGTGAAACGGGAGGTACGGGACTTGGACTTTCCATTGTGAAGCATGGAGCGATTCTTCATGATGCGAAGATTAAAATTGAGAGTACACTTGGAACCGGAACAAAGATTATTCTGGAGTTTTAAGTGAAAAACAGATACCGCAAAAGACAGCATGCGGGGACAGAACCTATATGGGAGGCTTGAAAAATTCATGATTTTTAAGTGACCAAAGCGGTTCCGTCCCCGCATGCTGTCTTTTTATGTATGGCTTTGCATCGTTACAAAAATGCAAATTCGTTGTTTTGAATAAACAGAGTATTCAATATTTGGTAAATATGATAAGGGGGTTGGGGGTTGTTTTTTGATGCAGAGTATGGTATTGTAAATATAACGAGTTCCGGAAACGTTACCGACACCGTTTCCGGAAATACAGACGAGATACCGACAGCCCTGTTTTTACGAAACAAAATGAGCTGGCTATAGGGGTTGCATAAGTTAAAATTTGCTGCGTATCCGTGAACAGGAATTATGTATTTGTGGGGTCGGATGGATAGAAAAAACGACAAGGAGAAAGGGTTAAAAAATGAGAGCAAGTGGTATTTTACTTCCGGTAGCTTCGCTGCCGTCCCGATATGGAATCGGATGTTTTTCGAAAGAAGCATATGAATTTGTGGATCGCCTGGAGGAGGCCGGCCAGAGCTACTGGCAGATTCTTCCACTTGGACCGACGGGATATGGAGATTCGCCGTACCAGTCGTTCTCTACTTTTGCAGGAAATCCATATTTTATTGATCTGGAGACCCTGGTAAAAGAGGGACTTCTGACAGAAGAAGAGTGTGATGCGTGCGATTTCGGTGACAATGCAGAGTATATTGATTACGAAAAGATTTATCTGTCCCGTTTCAAAGTACTCAGAAAAGCATTTGAAAGATTTGCGGCAGATGACGTATATGATGCATTTGTATCGGAAAATGGTTACTGGCTGGAAGATTATGCGCTGTATATGGCGATTAAGGATGCACTCGGCGGAATCAGCTGGAGTGAGTGGCCGGCAGAATTAAAGGACAGAGAAGAAGCAGCACTGAATCAGAAACGGGAAGAACTTGCCGAGGAGATTGCATTTTACAAATTCCAGCAGTTTATGTTCCTGAAACAGTGGAAAGCACTGAAAGCTTACGCAAATGAAAAGGGTATCCGTATTATCGGTGATATTCCGATTTATGTTGCATTTGACAGCGCCGACACCTGGGCAAATCCGGTTCTGTTCCAGTTTGATGAGGACAACCAGCCAAAAGCAGTTGCCGGATGCCCGCCGGATGCGTTCTCCGCAACCGGACAGCTCTGGGGCAACCCGTTATACAGATGGGATTACCATAAGAGCACAGGTTATGCATGGTGGCTGTTACGTCTGGCTCACGTGTTTAAACTGTACGATACTGTCCGCATCGACCATTTCCGCGGATTTGATGAATATTATTCCATCCCATTCGGTGATCAGACGGCAGAGCGCGGCCACTGGGAAAAAGGACCGGGCATGGATCTATTCAACACCGTCAAAGAAAAGCTCGGCGATGTGGATGTCATCGCAGAAGACCTGGGATATCTTACCGAGAGCGTGATCGAAATGGTGAAAGAATCCGGCTATCCGGGTATGAAGGTGCTGCAGTTTGCTTTTGACTCCCGTGAGGAGAGCGATTATCTGCCACACAATTACGAGAAAAACTGTGTTGTCTACACCGGAACGCACGACAATGATACCATTCTTGGATGGTATTATGTCATGAGTGAGGAAGACCGCGAATTCTCCAAAGAGTATATGGGAAATGCAAAGAGTACCGACGAGGAACTCCCGTGGGATTTCATTCGCATGTCAATGGAGAGCGTGGCAAATCTGGCTGTCACTCCGATGCAGGAATTTTTAGGTCTTGGAACGGAGGCAAGAATCAACTATCCGTCCACACTTGGAAATAACTGGAAATGGCGCCTGCTTCCGGGACAGTTTACACCGGAAATGGCAAAGAGAATTCATCGGCTGACACAGATTACAGCACGTATTGCAAAATAAAAATACGCGCCGGAGAGAAAGCAAAACAGGCCGGGAAAACAAGCCGGAAGAGATTCCGGCAGAACAGGTACAGAGTTTAAAGGAGAGGCCTGCAGAATATGGAACAGGTAACAATCAGGGACATTGCCCGCAAATGTAAGGTAGGCGTGAGTACCGTATCGAGAGCGATGAACAATCATCCGGACATCAATCCGGAAACAAAAGAGATGATTTTAAAGGTGATTGCTGAATCGAATTACGTACCGAACAACAGTGCCAGAAACCTGAAGCGGTCGAATGCCAAAGCGATTGCCATTCTGGTAAAAGGCATGGACAACATGTTCTTCAACAACATGATCAGTGTGATTGAAGAGGTTGTGCGAAAAAAGAAATACGCCTGCATTATTGAGCGAGTAGAGGAAAAGGCAAATGAGGTAGACTCCGCGATCGAGATCGTCAAAGAAAAACGGCTGCGCGGCATCATTTTCCTGGGCGGAAACTTTACGCATCCGCATGAGAAAATGGCGCAGATCCCGGTTCCGTATGTAATCAGTACAATCGGGGCGGTTTCAGACGGAGGAAAACCGTGCGCGAGCGTATCGGTCGATGACTACAGGGAAAGCTACAAGATGGTAGATTATCTCTGCAGCATTGGGCACCGGCGCATTGCCATCATTACCGCCTGCGAGGACGACATCAGTATCGGACGCCTCCGTCTGAATGCGTACCGCCAGGCTTTACTGGATCATGGGATACCTTATGACCCTGATCTGGTATTTCATATGACGAAGGACGATACGTACTCTTTCGCCACAGGGTACAAGATAACAAAAGAAATTCTGGAAAAAAAGACGGAGTTTTCCGCACTGTATGCCACCGCGGATACGCTGGCAATCGGTGCGTGCCGTGCCTTAAAAGAGGCAGGGCTTACCGTGCCGGATGACATTTCCGTCGCCGGATTTGACGGAATTGATGCGGGAGAGTATTATATACCCAGTATCACAACGATCCGCCAGCCGGTGGAGCAGCTTGCCGCAGAGACGGCGAAGATGCTGTTTTCCTTAATTTCAGGAAAAGAAGAACCCTGCAGCAAAGTATACGATGGGGAACTCGTCGTAAGGGAATCCACAAAGTCGCGGATCGCGCAGCAGTAAAATATTTGCTGTTTCGCTGCCCCCAAAAGTGATTCAGAAGTGAACCGTCCCATTCAGGGAAAAGCTTTGAATGGAACTGCGAAAGCTGCCAATTGCAGGAAATCTGGAATGGCAGCGCAACTAAATGACACTGTGGGAATTTATCCACAGCAATACGAGGAGAAAAAAATGGAAGAAAGAATTCAGGCAATCTTAAAAGAGCGTTTTGGAAGAGATCTGGACAACTGCACAAAGAGCGAAATCTTTGAAGCCCTGATGGTTATCACCAAACAGGAGATGGCAGGTCGCAAAAGAAACACCGGAAGTAAGAAGCTGTATTATATTTCAGCAGAGTTTCTGATCGGAAAACTGCTGTCCAATAACCTGATTAACCTTGGCATGTACGAGGAAGTTGAAAAAGCACTTGCAGCTCACGGAAGAGAGCTGACCGAGATCGAGGAGATGGAAATGGAGCCGTCCCTTGGAAACGGAGGTCTCGGCCGTCTGGCAGCATGCTTCCTTGATTCTATCGCAACGCTTGGCCTGCCGGGAGACGGTATCGGCCTTAATTATCACTTCGGTCTGTTCCGCCAGCTTCTGGTCGACCACAAACAGAAAGAAGTGAAAAATCCATGGATCACAAATGAGAGCTGGCTCGTCAGACAGCCGGTATCCTTTGCAGTTCCGTATAAAAACTTCACAATGCATTCTACCCTGTATGATATCGACGTACCGGGTTACAACAATGGCTGTAACCGTCTGCATCTGTTCGATGTAGATACGGTAGACGAGAGTATCGTTCCATCAGACAGCATCAACTTTGACAAGCATCAGATCCAGAAAAACCTGACACTGTTCCTCTACCCGGATGACAGCGACCGTGCCGGACAGCTGCTTCGTATCTACCAGCAGTATTTCATGGTCAGCAACGGCGCACAGTTCATCCTGATGGAGTGCGAGCAGAAGGGCTACGATCTGCATAAGCTGTATGATCACGTTGTGATCCAGATCAACGATACTCATCCGTCCATGGTCATTCCGGAGCTGATCCGTCTGCTGCAGGAGAGAGGCTTTACCATGCAGGAAGCCATCGATGTTGTAAGCAAGACCTGTGCTTACACCAACCACACCATCCTGGCAGAGGCACTGGAAAAATGGCCGATCGATTACCTCGAGGAGGTTGTTCCGCACCTGATGCCGATTATCCACGAGCTGGACGCACAGGCAAAGAAGAAATACAAAGATGAGAAAGTAGCGATCATCGACAAGGATCAGCGCGTCCACATGGCACACATGGATATCCACTACGGATTTTCTGTTAACGGCGTTGCAGCACTGCACACCGAGATCCTGAAAAACTCCGAGCTGAAACCGTTCTACGATATTTATCCGGAGAAATTCAACAACAAGACAAACGGAATCACTTTCCGCCGCTGGCTGCTGCACTGCAACCGTGAACTGGCACAGTATATCGAGAGCCTGATCGGACCGGGATTCAAAAAAGATGCCGACGAGCTGGAAAAACTGCTCAAATACAAAGACAACAAGAAGGTTCTTGCAAAACTTGAGGAGATCAAACACAACCGCAAACTGGATCTCAAACAGTTCCTGTATGAGACACAGAATATCGCGCTGGATGAAAATTCCATCATCGATGTACAGGTAAAACGTCTTCATGAGTACAAACGCCAGCAGATGAACGCCCTGTACGCTATTTACAAATACATGGATATCAAGAGCGGCAACAAGCCGAAAACCCCGATCACCATGGTATTCGGTGCAAAGGCTGCACCGGCTTATATCATCGCAAAAGATATCATCCATCTGATCCTGTGCCTGCAGGAGCTGATTGATAACGATCCTGAGGTAAGCCCGTACTTCAAAGTGATTATGCTTGAGAACTACAACGTATCAAAAGCTGCAAAGGTGATCCCGGCAGCAGATATCTCCGAGCAGATCTCCCTGGCATCCAAAGAGGCTTCCGGAACCGGAAACATGAAATTCATGCTGAACGGTGCCCTGACGCTTGGAACAGAAGACGGTGCAAACGTTGAGATTGGCGATCTTGTCGGAAAAGAGAACATCTACATCTTCGGAAAGAAACCGCAGGATGTCATCGACCTGTACGCAGATGCTGCTTACTGCTCAAAAGACATCTATGACGAAGATCCGGAGATTGCAAAGCTGGTTGATTTCATCGTCAGCGATGAGCTTCTTGCTATCGGCGACAAGGTTTGCCTGGAGAGACTCTACAAAGAGATCTTGAACAAAGACTGGTTCATGACGCTGCTCGACCTGAAAGAGTATATCAAGACAAAAGAAAGAGTATACAAAGACTACGAGAACAAAGATGCATGGAACAAGAAGTGCCTGATCAACATCGCAAAAGCAGGCTTCTTCTCCTCCGACCGTACCATTGCACAGTACAACGAGGATATCTGGCATCTGGCATAAGTGCAGAACATGCATACAAAACGCCGCCGCAGACGATTCGGTTCGTCCGCGGCGGCGTTTTTTAATGCAATTTTTATGAAAGATTCAGCCGTCTGCTTAAGATATAGCGGCAGATCAGGAACAGAACAACGCAGAGCACCACGGTGATGATAAGTGTGGAAACCGAGGATGTGGTAACCACAGCAGTCGGTGTGGAGTCCTGGAAAACACGGACGATGCTGATTCCGCCGAAGATCTGGATCACGGTAGTCATGCCGATGTAAGAGAGGACAGCCGTCAGAATTTTGTGGCTGGATACCAGGCTTCCGATGCTGATGGCGGCATAGAACAGAAGAATGCCAAAGAACAGCGAAGCGAAGAAGCCAACGATGGAAAACAGTGCCATACCGATGTGGTTCGTGATGCCGATCAGGGAAAAAGCAGCATCGGCAACACCGGTAATCTGTGCCCAGAGATAGGACAGAAAATCGGAAAAGGTCATGGCCTTGTTGTAAAAAAGCAGGGTGTTTGCGGTAAAATACCGGATTGCGTACGGCAGAAGCAAAAAAGCGAAGGAAGCGAGAACGGAAAGTGCGTTTAAGATGCTCCATGCGCCGAAAACCAGCATTTTGGAGAGAATATGATCCGTTGCCGATACCGGAAGGACGTTGGTCAGATACCCTTCGTCGGTAAAAAGATTTTTATAGTAGCGCTGGATCATCAGCACCTGTGTCATGACGGATGCGGCGATCACAATCAAAACGTACGCAAACAGATAGAGGACGATCAGCAGATCCGGCAGCTCAGAAATCTGGGAAAAGAGGAATCCGAAGCCTCCGAGAGCGCCCATGAAAATGGCAGCACCGTTCAGCAGCGCCATGTTTTTCCAGCATGCTTTCCACTCATGTTTCAGACATTTTTTTAACATTTGAATACCTCCCTGAAATAAGAATCAATCGATTCACCCTCCTGCATCCGGATATCCTCAACCGAGGCGTGCAGTTTTAACTGGCCCTCCTGAATGAAAATGACTTCATCCAGAATATTTTCGACATCTGAGATGAGATGGGTTGAAATGAGGATGGATGCGTCCGGGTCGTAATTGTTTAAAATCGTCGATAAAATATAATCGCGCGCAGCCGGGTCAACGCCTGCAATCGGTTCATCGAGACAGTACAGCTTTGCGCGGCGGCTCATGGTAAGAATAAGCTGTACCTTTTCCTTTGTTCCCTTTGACATGGTTTTTAAGCGATCCTTCGGACTGATTTTTAAAGATTCCAGCATGGCGTTGGCGCGGGAAGTATCAAAATCGTCGAAGAAATCGCTGTAATAGGTCAAAAGATCCGAGACGCGCATCCAGCTGCCGAGATACATTTTATCCGGCAGATATGAAACAATTTTTTTTGTCTCAATACCGGGATGGTTGTTGTCGATACAGATTTCCCCTTCACTTGGCGTAAGCAGACCATTCAGCAGTTTTAGCAGGGTTGTTTTTCCGCTTCCGTTCGGACCGAGCAGTCCGATGATTTTTCCAGAGTCCAGGGAAATATTGATGTGATCGAGTGCGGTATGATTTCCAAAGCGCTTCGTAAGATCTTTACACGTTACAAGTTCAGGCATGATTTTCTTCCTCCTCCATGGTTTTTGCGAGTAACTGCAGGATTTCCTCCGGTGTAATGCCGAGCTGTTTCATATGGGCAACAAAAGCAGATACTTCTGCGGCGGCAAGTTCTTGTTTCATCTGATGAATTAACTCCTTATCTTCTGTGATAAAGCGTCCGCTGGTTCGCTGGGAATAAATGAGTCCGCTGCGTTCCAGTTCGGAGAGGGCTTTCTGCATTGTGTTGGGGTTGACGGCGGCCTCCTGCGCGAGATCGCGGACGGACGGAAGCTTGTCACCCGGCTGATATTGTCCGGTAACAATGTCCATCTGGACCCGCTCGATGATCTGCAGATAGATCGGCCGCGCGGAATCGAGGTTCCATGGCATAATGGCGTTCACTCCTTTTGTACTACTGTATTAATTTGATAATACAATCATACAATCGCTTTAGGGATTTGTCAAGAATTTTAAGAAAAAATTTTAGATTTCGAGGGAAAACTGTGGTAAACTAACCATAAGTGCGGCACAATAAAATTAGAAGAAAGACCGCAGAATCGTTCCGCCTGAAAGGACGGATGAAAGGGAGAATTATGGCAGAAATTAAACTGAAAAAAAGAGAAGAGATGGATCCGGCGTACTGCTGGGATCTTTCCAGCCTGTTTGCCAGCGATGCGGCATTTGAAGAAACAGAGCGGAAAATCGAGAAAAAAATTGAGACATTCCGTTCCAGACAGGGAACCATGAAAGAAAGTGCAGAAGCACTGTACCGTGTCCTTTCGGATCTGGACGAAATCAGTCGTGTATTTTCCAGCCTGTATGTATATGCAAGTCAGAAATACCATCAGGACATGGGAAATCAGAAATATCAGGGATATGCAGGAAAGATGGACAGCATGATGGCGGTTCTCGCAGACGCAGCTTCCTTTGTGGAACCGGAAATTCTGGAGCTCGATGAGGAAACGGTTGCGAAATTTGAAGAGACGTATGAACCACTCCGTCTGTATGACCGCGTATTAAAAGAAAATTTCCGAAAAAAGGAGCATATTCTTTCACCGGAAATGGAGGCTGTTCTTGCAAAAGCCGGAGAGATGGCAGCCAGCCCGGATCAGATTTTCTCAGCTTTTTCAAATGCAGACCTCAGATTTTCACCGGTCACGGATGCCAAAGGAAATCAGGTTCCGTTAAGCCATGGTACGTTTATCGGATTTTTACAGTCGAAGGACCGCCGTGTGAGAAAAGAGGCGTTTGAAAAATATTATGCCGAATATGAAAAACACAAAAACATGCTTGCCGCAACATTTGGCGCAAATCTGAAGCAGGCAGCGTTTTTCGCAGATGTGCGGAAGTATCCGTCTGCTCTGGCAGCGTCGCTGGATGGCGGAAATATACCGGTCTCGGTTTATGACAAGCTGCTTGAGGCAATTCATGCAAAAATGCCGGCCATGTATCGTTACGTGGCATTGCGCAAGAAGCTTCTTGGGGTAGAAGAGCTTCATATGTATGATGTATACGTTTCTCTGACGAAAAAGTACGAACAGAAGTATACGTATGAGCAGGCGACCGAGATTGTAAAGAAAGCACTTGCTGTGCTTGGTGAGGACTATGTGGCACTGCTGGAAAAAGGATTTTCAGAGCATTGGGTTGATGTCTACGAAAATGAAGGAAAACGCAGCGGCGCTTATTCCTGGGGATCTTACGATTCTCATCCGTATGTGCTGATGAGCTTTGACGGAAACATTGACTCTGTCTTTACCCTGGCGCACGAAATGGGTCATTCGCTGCATACCTGGTATTCCAACCATACACAACCGTATACGTATGCAGAGTACCGTCTTTTTGTTGCCGAAGTGGCATCAACCTGCAATGAGGCTCTGCTGATCCGCTATCTGCTTGAGCATGCGAAGGAAAAAGAGGAGAAAATTTTCCTGCTGAATTATTTCCTGGACCAGTTTAAGGGAACGGTATTCCGTCAGACTATGTTTGCAGAATTCGAAAAACGGATTCATGAGAAAATGGCAGAGGACGGCACACTGACCGCAGATGGCATTTCCGAGCTGTACCTGTCGATCAATAAGGAATATTTCGGACCGGATATGATTTCAGATCCGCAGATTGCGCTGGAGTGGGCGAGAATTCCGCATTTTTACACGCCGTTCTACGTGTATCAGTATGCAACGGGTTTTTCCGCTGCGATTGCGATCAGCAGCAAAATCCTGGCTGGGGAACCGGGCATTGTGGAAAAGTACAAACAGTTCTTAAGCGGTGGCTGCTCGATGGATCCGATCGACCTTTTAAAAATCTGCGGCGTCGATATGACAAAGCCGGAGCCGGTGGAAGAGGCACTGGATGTCTTTGCTTCTTATGTGGAGGAACTGGAGAAGCTTACGGCACAAGAAGAGTAAAAGTTAAAAGTGCATAAAAAACAATGGAAATATGTGTGAAAAATATACAAAGTTTGGCGCGCTTTTCCCTTGAAAAAGTTTTTGAATATGTTACAATATTATTACGGAATAAAAATAGAAAACTGGGATATGAAAAAAAATTGCGATTAAGAGGGAGAATTTCCATATTTCTGTCGAAGAAAGGAAATTAAGCAAAATATTTTCGGAAGGCGGTTTTGACCTTAAAAACAGGGCAGCCGCAGCCGGTTTTTTGAAAAAACAGACGGATAGCAGATGAATAAAGGGTGAGAGTATGAATTTATATGAGGCTATTTTTGTTAGAAAATCAGTAAGAAATTATTGTTTCGACACGCTTCCGCCGCAGACATTAGATAAGATTTGGGAGCATTACAAGGAAATGCCGGCGTTGTTTTCCGGCATCGGTGTGGATATGGCGATTCTGGACAACCGGAAAGGGCAGGAGAGAATGCTCAGTATGTTCAGTGTGAAGGCGCCGTATTATATGGCTTTTTATTCGGAGGAGTCAGAGCGATACCTGATGAATGTGGGCTATATTATGGAGCAGATGGTGCTGTATCTGTGCAGTATCGGACTGGGAACCTGTTTTATCGGAAGTAATCGTGTGAAAAAGGCGGAGCTTGAGAAGAACGGAAAGCGGCTGGTGGGGATCGTCGCTTTTGGTAAGAGTCATGGTTCGCATACGAGACGGCAAAGTGAGGCAAAGAGACTGCCACTGGAGGATCTTTGCGTGTTCAAAGAGGTGCCGCGGCAGTGGATGACGCAGATGCTGGAGGCGGCGAGACTGTCGCCATCCAGTATGAACAGCCAGCCGTGGAGATTTGTGGTTTATGATAACAGGATTCATATTTTCTCGAAGAAGCACAGTGTGGAGAAGCTTCGGAAGTGGGATGAGGTGAATTTTGGGATTATGTTTGCAAATATGATGGTGGCAGCGGAGGAGCTGTGGCTGGATGTCGACCTGATCAGACTCGGGGATATTTCGCAGAAAAACTTCTCAAATAATCAGTATGTGCTGAGCGCGATTCTGAAGGCGTAGAGGTGAATACGGACGACCGCGGACGACCTCGTGCGGCTTCGTACCTGCGGTGCAGCGGGCGAGAAAAAGAGGGCGGAACTTGTGGCGCGGAAGGGGCCCGGAAAAATGGGAATCAACGCAATTCGTCAGGAAACCTGATGGTTTCCCGACTCAGTGCGTTTTGACCTCTGGTGTTGTGCACCAGAGGTCATCCCATTTTTCCGGGCCCCTTCTGCGCTCACAGTTCTTGCCCTCTTTTTCTATGCCCGCTGCACCGCAGGCACGAAGCCACGCGAGGTCTGACGGTGGGGACGGGGGTAAAGCGTCTGGATCCGCCAGGAGGCGGATCGGCGTGAGCATGTGGGGTGGATAGAGGTCTGGATCCGCCAGGAGGCGGATCGGCGTGAGCATGTGGGGTGGATAGAGGTCTGGATCCGCCAGGAGGCGGATCGGCGTGAGCATGTGGGGTGGATAGAGGTCTGGATCCGCCAGGAGGCGGATCGGCGTGAGCATGTGGGGTGGATAGAGGTCTGGATCCGCCAGGAGGCGGATCGGCGTGAGCATGTGGGGTGGATAGAGGTCTGGATCCGCCAGGAGGCGGATCGGCGTGAGCATGTGGGGTGGATAGAGGTCTGGATCCGCCAGGAGGCGGATCGGCGTGAGCATGTGGGGTGGATAGAGGTCTGGATCCGCCAGGAGGCGGATCGGCGTGAGCATGTGGGGTGGATAGAGGTCTGGATCCGCCAGGAGGCGGATCGGCGTGAGCATGTGGGGTGGATAGAGGTCTGGATCCGCCAGGAGGCGGATCGGCGTGAGCATGTGGGGTGGATAGAGGTCTGGATCCGCCAGGAGGCGGATCGGCGTGAGCATGTGGGGTGGATAGAGGTCTGGATCCGCCAGGAGGCGGATCGGCGTGAGCATGTGGGGTGGATAGAGGTCTGGATCCGCCAGGAGGCGGATCGGCGTGAGCATGTGGGGTGGATAGAGGTCTGGATCCGCTAGGAGGCGGATCGGCGTGAGTATGTGAGGTTGGGAGGACGGATGGAAAGGAGTCTGGATTCGTCAGGAGGGTGGTTCGGTGTGAATTTGTGGGGGGAAGACAGCTGTGCGGGTGTCTGATGGAGAGCGAAAATTGAGGGAATCGTAGATACTTTTGATTTTTTTTGAAAAAAATTGAAAATAGGTATTGACAAATGAGGGGAGTTCCTGTATAGTATCATTTGTAAGGTGCAGCGAGCACTTAGCAAGATAAAAATTAATAAATGCGCGAGTGGCTCAGGGGTGGAGTACAACCTTGCCAAGGTTGGGGTCGCGGGTTCGAATCCCGTCTCGCGCTCTACTGGAAACCGGAATGTGTAAGCATTCCGGTTTTTGCGTTGTGGAAAAATAGATGAAAAAGAAATCTTATTTTTAAAACTTAAGAATATTGCATTTTAAATTTTCATATGCTATAATGCCGATAGGCAATGAAATGAATGGCTTGCAAAGTCAACAAAAGCCCCACGAGCTGCAACTCGTGGGGCTTTCTGTGCCTTTTGGGCAAGGCGGCTTAAACCTTAGGCTGGCTGCCAGTTATTTCTTACCGTCCAGCCATTTGCAGATATAGTAGGCTACTATACTTGCCATAACGGAAAGAAAAAATGAAATGAATAGTTCTTGCACTGTCAACCCTCCCTTCTCTGCCTGTCTGGGAGTGGCAACGTTCATTAGTATAACATACAATTCTTATTTCTAAAATAAAAAAATTCCCTGTTTTTATAAAAATTCAAGGCTTCGAAAAAAAAGTTCTTGCCCGGTAGTTACTACCGTACGGTATGCTAAGGATAACAAAGCAAATCAGCGAAAGGGGAATGTAGTATGAACATTACGATGGAGAATTTTAAAACCGCAAAGTATGATGTGTTTTCTATTTTTGATGACCGCTGGGGTTTGTGTACTGCGGGTACGCCAAGGGAGTATAATACGATGACGATCGGGTGGGGTACGATGGGGACGATCTGGGGACCGCCAAAGAAAGGAAAGCAGATCATTACCGTATTTATCCGTGAAAGCCGCCGGACGCATCAGATTCTGCAGAAGGAAGACGAGTTTACGGTCTGCTTTTTTCCAGAGAAATATCGGAAGGATCTTGGAATCCTGGGATCAAAATCGGGAAATGATGTGCCGGATAAGATCAGTCTGACCAGTCTGACACCGAAGATGCTGGGAAATGCGGTTGGATTTGAAGAGGCAGAGCTGACCTTTGTCTGCAAAAAAATCTATGCGGTCAGAATGGAGAAAGAAGATCTGCCGGAATTTACGCGCGATACTTTATATAAAGATGGCGATCTCCATTATCTGTATATGGGAGAGATTGAAGATGTCTTTGGCATGATTGAGGAATGAAACAGGAAAATTGGCGTGATGTATCAGTATTTCTTATCACAATCTTGTATATACTGCACCGGGCAGAAAGGCATCAGACTGCGTGAAATGCGGAAAATGTGAGAAAGTATGTCTGCAGCACCTGCAGATCAGAAACCTGCTGGAGGATGTGGTGAAAGAGTTTGAAGCGGAGCGTGCTTGAAAAAATTTCCGAAATTTACAAAAAGTACATCTGATCAGGGAGTAACCTGATCAGATGTACTTTTTTGTACGCAGTATATCAGAGTTTGATCCAAGGGGACCATTCTGCTGCAGAATAATTGGATTAATAGTTGGCTTTATAAGAATTTCTCTTTTCCGCCGTTACGCGGTGCATCCGCTCTGCCATTACAACCATCAGAATCAAAATGGCCATCAGGAATACCGGATACAGTCCGAAGGAAATATGCTGGCCGAGAACGCCGAAAACCGGCGGCATCAGGCAGGTTCCGACGTAAGCAAAGGCCATCTGGATGCCGATGATTCCCTGGCTTAAGTCAGCACCGAAGTTTGCCGGTGTCTCGTGAATGATGGAAGGATAAATCGGCGCACAGCCAAGTCCGATCAGGATCAGGCCGATAAACAGAAGGGAATCGCCAAGCGGCAGCAGCATCAGAATCGTGCCGACTGCGATCACAGCCTGTCCGAGCCGGATCATTTTCTGGTCATTTAATTTCATTGTGATGAAACCGCAGAAGAACCGTCCGATCGTGATGCCAACGTAGAACAGGCTTGCCCAGCTTGCCGCACGCTTTGCATCGATGCCGCGGAACAGAGTACAGTAGCTTGCAGCCCACATGCCGGCAGTAGATTCTACTGCGCAGTAGCAGAAAAAGCAGGTCAGAACCTCTTTGACACCGGGAACGCGGATCAGGCGGGAAAAACTTCTCTGCTCCGGAACGGAGTTCTCATCTGCAGAAGCATCAGCAGATGGCTTCTGCCAGAGCGGAAGACTGAAAAATAAAATCAGAGTCAGCACAATCTGGAACAGGGCGATGGTACGGTAGCCGTTGTTCCAGGTGGAATGATTGATGGCATATCCCATGACGACCGGACCGGTGCTGCATCCGACGCCCCACATGCAGTGCAGCCAGCTCATATGGCGGGCTTTATAGTGCAGTGCAACGTAGTTGTTCAGAGCCGCGTCCACGCTTCCGGCGCCAAGGCCATATGGGATACCCCAGAGGCAGAGGGCGAGAAAAGAGTGGCTGACGGAGAATCCAAACAGCGCCACTGCTGTTGTGAGAACGCTTACTGCCGTGATTTTTCCGGTGCCGAAGCGGGTATTCAGACGGTCGCTGTTCAAACTGGATACGATTGTTCCGGCGGCAATAATCATAGAAATGATGCCGGCAGAAGAAACAGAAGTTCCAAGCTCCGGATACATGACCGGCCACGCTGAGCCGAGCAGAGAATCCGGCAGTCCGAGACTGATGAATGCCAGATAAATGACAGGTAACAAAAGTGAAACCATGGTAAAAACCTCCTCTTAAGAAAAGATAAAATAAGAATGAATCGTTTTATTGCGTTTAACGCAAAACCAACATTCATAAGCAGTTTTAAAGTATCATAACCGATAAAAAGAATCAATACTTTCTTTTTTTGATTTTACGATAAAATCTTTGTGGAAAAAGCTGTAAATTTATTTATTAATGTAGATTATTTTTTATATCAAATTTATTAGTTATACTTTACAGTACGGAGAAGATCGTGGTACACTAAAAGAAGACTGGTTGCGGTTCCGGCATCGGTGAACCGTAAGCAGGCATCCCGGTTTGCCGGGGCATTCATATTTAAGAGAACACAAGGGAGAAAAAATACACAAAGAGAGGTAGACAAGAAATGGGAGGCTTTTTTGGAGTTGCATCAAGAAAAGACTGTACACTGGAACTGTTTTACGGAGTAGACTATCACTCACATCTCGGAACAAGAAGAGGCGGTATGGCGATATATGGGGCAAATGGCTTTTCACGTGCCATCCACAACATTGAAAATTCACCGTTCCGTACAAAATTTGAGCGTGATGTGGAAGAAATGGAGGGAAACCTCGGCATTGGCTGCATTTCCGACTATGAACCGCAGCCGCTTTTGATCCAGTCACACCTTGGAAGCTTTGCGATTACCACGGTTGGAAAAATCAACAACATGGATCAGCTTTTAAAAGAGGTTTACGGCAACGGCCGCACCCATTTCCAGGAGATGAGCACCGGTCAGATCAATGCAACCGAGCTTGCGGCATCTCTGATCTGCAGTGAAAAGACGATTCCGGAGGGCATCCGCCATCTGCAGGATGTTGTTGACGGTTCCATGACGCTGTTGCTGCTGACAAAAGACGGCATCTACGCTGCGCGCGATAAAAAAGGCCGCACCCCGCTTGTTATTGGAAAGAAAGAGGGAGCGTACTGCGCATCCTTTGAAAATTTTGCATATCTGAACCTGGGTTACACGGATTACCATGAACTCGGACCGGGTGAGATTGACTTTATTACGCCGGAGAGCGTCGAGATGCTCGTGCCGCCGCAGGAGGAGATGAAGATCTGTTCCTTCCTGTGGGTTTACTATGGTTACCCGACTGCGTCCTATGAGGGGATCAATGTAGAGGAGATGCGGTATCACTGCGGTGCCATGCTTGCCAAACGTGATGCGGGAAGCAATGTCCACCCGGATCTCATTGCAGGCGTGCCGGATTCCGGAATTGCCCATGCAATCGGCTATGCGAATGAGTCCAAAGTTCCGTTTGCAAGACCATTCATCAAATATACCCCGACCTGGCCACGCTCCTTTATGCCGACAAATCAGGAACAGAGAAATCTGATTGCCCGAATGAAGCTGATCCCGGTGCAGGCACTGATCGATCAGAAAAAACTGCTGCTGATCGACGACTCCATCGTGCGCGGTACGCAGCTCCGTGAGACAACGGAATTTTTATATCAGAGCGGTGCAAAAGAAGTTCATGTCCGCCCGGCGTGCCCGCCGCTGTTGTATGGCTGCAAATTCCTGAATTTCTCCCGCTCCAAATCCGAGCTGGATCTGATCACCAGACGGATTATTCTGGAAAAAGAGGGAGAAAACGCAGAGAAAGTACTGGAAGAGTATGCAGATCCGACCAGCGACCGCTACGAGTCCATGTGCCAGGAAATCTGCCGCCGTCAGAATTTCACCAGCCTCAGATATCACCGTCTGGACGATCTGGTAGAGTCGATCGGACTGCCGAAATGCAAAATGTGTACCTATTGCTTTGACGGAAAAGAATAAACAGGTTATAATGGTTTTTAAACAGGCCAGCTGACAGAAAAATAAGAGTCTGTCGGCTGGCTTTTTTCTGTAGGAAAAAGAAGAAAAATATATTGGAGGCTTACCTATGGGGATTAGTATTCTGATTGTAGATGATGATAAGCTTCTGGTGGAAAAGCTGGAAGAAACCGTCAACTGGAGCGGAATTGGAATTGATATGGTATTTACGGCGAACAACATCCGCCAGGCGCAGAAGCTGCTGGAAGAGTATCCGATTGAAATGCTGCTGTGTGACATTGATATGCCACAGGGCAACGGGCTGGAGCTTCTGGAATGGATCCGGTACAAAAAGCTGGATATTGAATGTACCTTCCTGAGCAGCTATGCAAATTTCGCGTATGCGCAGATGGCGCTGAAGCTGTCATCAAGGGAATATCTGTTAAAACCGATTTCCAATGTGGATCTGGAAACAGCGCTGCGCAGAGTTGTCGGGATTGTGCAGGAAAAACATCAAAAACAGAAGAAACAGGAGAAAAAAGGAGAGAATGAAAAGCAATTCTGGGAGGATCTTCTGGTTCAGTGTCTGCAGGAGGAGTATTGGATTGAAAGGGCAAAAAAGAGCGGATATTGTACTCCGGATGAGACCTTCCGTCTGATTCTGCTGCGGGTACTGGAAATTCCGGATAAGGAACATTATAAAAAGGAGATCAGCTTATATAATTTTGTGATTACAAATGTTCTGACGGAATATGTGGAAACAACAGAAATGAAACTGGAAACCGTGGTACATGTCAGCGATCTGGAATGGGCAGTTGTGTTGCGAAATCACGGAAGTGCGATGGGAACGCAGGAGGAACTGGCAGAACTGCGGACCTGTCTGGCGGGTGCGTTTCCGGCAAGATTCTGCATGTACATGGGAAAACCGGCGGTACTGGATGAGATTTCAAAGAGCCGCGATCAGCTCGAAGAGATGGAAAAGTATGTAGTGCCGGATGAAACAGGGATTCTGTATGAGACACGCTGGTCTTTCGTAGAGCGCGATTATCAGGAAGTGCCGTGGAAAACGTATCTGGCTGAGATGGAGCGATCCGATTCCCTTGCGGCTGTGCGGGAAAAGCTGCAGGAATATCTGAAAAAGCGTGAGAAAAGCGGCGGTCTGCGAAAAGATTTCACAAGTCGTTTTTTTGAAGAAATGATACAGAATATATATGTTTATTTAAAAGAGAGCAATATTGTTTTCGGACAGATTTTTGACAGTGAAGAGTATGAAACGAAACGGAGAGAGGCGGTTCTTTCTGTGGTAGGTGCCCATGCGTTCATCGATTATCTGTTTGATGTGCTGGAAGGTCAGAAAAAGAACGAATCCCGCAGTGACAATGTGGTGGAGCAGCTAAAAGACTATATCGAACAGAATCTGAACGAGGATCTTTCAAGATCCGTGCTTGCAGGAAAAGTGTTCCTCTCAGAGGACTACGTTTCCAAAATTTTTATGAAAACAACGGGAATGTCGCTTCCGAATTATATTGCTGAGCGGCGCATTGAGCGGGCAAAGGAGTATTTGCGCGGTTCATCGCTTCCGATTAGCAAAATTGCGATGGAAGTCGGCTATGGAAATTTTTCTTATTTCAGTAAAACGTTCCGGGAGCTGGTCGGATGTACACCAAATGAGTACCGGAGCAGACAAAAATAACAAAAAAACGATGTCAATAACAAAAAAACGTTCTGATTAAAAAAGAGATGTGAAAAGACATCTCTTTTTTAATATACAGACTGCCGGAAAATGATAGAAAAACGCCCCTCTTTTTTGTATAATATGTTCATCGGTTGAAACGAGAGCATGAAAAAGAAAAATTGTAACGATTCAGAGCCATGCGAAATGGAAGAAAAATCGAGATGGGACTCTGAACAGTTACGAAAAATTTAAAGGAAAGAAGGGATGATATGTGAGCGCCAACCATAGTAAAACCAAAAAGAAAAGCTCCATAGGATTTGTAGAGGAAGTGAGAAGAAGCAGGCCATTATATTTACTGATGCTTCCTTCCATCATCATTTTTGCACTGTTTACGTACTATCCGATGTACGGAATTGTGATTGCATTTAAAAACTTTACACCTGCGGATGGAATTATGGGAAGCAGCTGGGCTGGACTGAAATACTTCAAACAGTACTTTAACTCCTATCAGTTCGGTCTGACCATTAAAAACACAATTATCATCAGTCTTTACACCATCGCGGTAACATTTCCGCTTCCGGTTATCATGGGACTGCTGGTTAACCAGATGAAGGCACAGAAGTTTAAAAAATTCTTCCAGGTATCAACCTATCTGCCGCACTTCATCTCCACCGTTGTTATGGCCGGAATGCTGATCCTGTTTCTCTCCCCGAGTACAGGTATTATCGCAAAGCTGGTGGGACTGCTTGGATTCAAGCTCCCGAACCTGATGGGAAGTGCAAAAGCATTCCCGCACATTTATGTATGGTCTGAGGCATGGCAGCATGTAGGATGGGACAGTATCCTCTATATCGCAACACTTTCCTCTGTAGACCCGACCCTGTATGAAGCGGCAACAATGGACGGTGCCAACAAATGGCACAAAATGATCCACATCGATGTTCCGGCTCTGCTGCCGACGGCAACCATCATGTTTATCATGAGAATGGGAAGCGTTATGAGCATTGGATTTGAGAAGGTTTACCTGCTGCAGAATACACTGAACAGTACTTCAAGTGAGATCATTTCCACCTATGTGTATAAGATGGGTCTTGTGAGCAGCCAGTACAGCCTTTCCGCTGCAATTGGCCTGTTCAACAACATTATCAACCTGATTCTTCTTCTGGCAGTCAACTTCATTTCCAGTAAAATGAGTGATACCTCACTGATCTGACAGAATTTTGAGCCTACATAGGAATGGAGAGCAAAGATATGAGTAAAGCAAAAGCAGTATCAACAAATAAAGTAAAGAAATCCAGAGAAGACTGGATTTTCGATATCATCCTGTATACGATCGGCGTGCTTCTGATCATCATCACCCTGTATCCGATGTACTTCATCATCATTGCATCGTTCAGTGATCCGGCAGCCGTATCCAACGGACAGATTATGTTCCTTCCGAAAGGAGTTAACTTCAAAGGATACAAACAGCTGGCGAGCTATGCAAAGCTGTGGACCGGCTACCGTAACACGATTGCTTACGTAATTATGGGAACACTTGTGACAATTGTTGTCAATATTCCGGCTTCCTACGCGCTTTCCAGAAAGCATTTATATGGAAGAAAATTCTTCACGGCATTTTATCTGATCCCGATGTTCTTCACCGGTGGTCTGATCCCGACCTACCTGGCAGTACAGAGATTTCATCTGCTGGATACCTTCTGGGTTATGGTTGTTCCGTTCTCCGTTGTAACGTATTACATCATCGTAGGACGAACGTTCTTCAACAACAGTATCCCGGAGGATCTCTGGGAGGCGGCGCAGCTCGATGGATGCGGATACCTTGGATTCTTCTTCAAGATTGTGCTTCCGCTTTCCAAAGCCGTTATCGCTGTTATTGCCCTGTGGGCAGCAGTAGGACAGTGGAACTCCTACTTTAATGCATTGATTTATATCCGAAGCGAAAGTCTGCAGCCGCTGCAGATTGTCCTTCGAAGCATTCTGGTCGGCAATCAGACCATGAGTGCCATGAGTACCGGCGCTGCAGCTGTTGAGGCAAAGCAGATGGCCGACCTCATCAAATACGCGATCATCGTGGTTTCCTCCGCGCCGATCATGTGTATGTACCCGTTAGTGCAGAAATACTTCAATCAGGGTGTTATGCTCGGATCACTAAAAGGCTGATCCTGCGGACAGGAGAGAAGTATTGCAAATAAAAAATCATAAAGGAGAGATGATGATGCGAAAGAAAACAAAAATGGCCTGGAGCGTTGCTCTTTCGGCCGCAATGGCAGCCGGACTGCTTGCAGGATGTGGAAGTAATGGAGGAACGGAAAGTACGAGTGGAAGCACTGCAGCAAGTTCTGCAAAGACAGAATCTTCTGCCAGTGACACGACAGATACCAGTGACCGCCCAACCTACAAAATTGCAACAGTAAGATGGACCGATACTTGGCCGACCGATTTCCTGCATGAAGGCGTCATGAAAGAAATCGAGGACAAGATGAATATCAACATCGACTGGCAGGTTTATTACAACAGTGACTGGTCCGAGCAGAAATCTCTGCTGCTGGCTTCCGGAGACCTCCCGGATGCATTTCTTGGCTCCATCTGCTTAACACAGGCAGATATGGCACAGAACAAATCGGCATTCCTGGATCTGACAGATCTGATCGAAAAAGATATGCCAAACCTGAAAGCAGCCTTTGAGGCTGATCCGGAACTGAAAGCAGTCTGCACCAGCCGTGACGGAAGAATCTACAGCTTACCGAAGAAGCTTCCGCTTCGTCCGAAGGTTTGCGGCGATGTTATGTGCATCAACCAGGAATGGCTGGATAACTTAGGACTGGAAACTCCGAAGACCTATAAAGAACTGGAAGAGGTTCTTGTTAAATTTGCAACAGAAGATGCTGATGGTGACGGGGATCCTACCAACGAAATCGGTATCACAAATTCAGCAGGCAGCGGACTGTTAAGCGGTGATCTGCGCCACATTCTTTCCCCGTTCGGAACCATGGTAAGCCGTGACGGAAACTACATGGGACTGAATGGCGAAGGAAAACCGGTCTTCATGCCGATGGAAGAAAATTACAAAGAAGCAGTAAAATGGATGCGTCAGTTATGGGAAGAGGGCGTTGTTGACCCAGAGTACTTCACACAGGATGGCTCCATGCAGACAGCAAAACAGCAGGCTGATGGCGGTTCTCAGGTAGGTCTTATCTTTGGATGGACTGCAGACGCTCAGGTTGGTCCGAACGTAAATCAGTTTAAGACTCTTGAGGCAGTAGAAGGCTACGATGGAAACCACTACGTAGAAGCAGCAACCAATTACCTTGATATCTCCGATCGTGAGCTCATGATCTCAAAAGACTGTAAAGATCCTGACACCCTGCTGAAGTGGGCAGATGAATTTTACACCGATCTTGCATCGTTACAGACCTTCTATGGTTCCGTTGGAAGCCAGATCACAGACAATGGCGACGGAACCTACAATGTAGATGTGCCAAGCGATGGATCTTCTCTGGATACTTCCGCATGGTCCAACTCCTTACGTGACTTCGGTCCGAAATACATGAACGAGGATTTCTATGACAAAGTTTCTCTTCCGGAGGATCAGGGCGACGGTGTCAAACTGGCCGATGATGCAATCAATGAGAAATACGTTGATACTGAGAAAAACTGCGGATTCCCGATGGTTCAGTATACCGACGAAGACCTTTCCAGAATCACTGCAATCGGAACCGATATCTACAAATACGTAGAAGCACAGTATGCTCACTGGGTAGTAGACGGCGGCATCGATGATGAATGGGATTCCTACATCGATCAGCTGAAAGCTATGGGTATTGATGAGTTCCTCCAGATTCAGACAGATGCTTACAATGCATACAAAGAAAATCTGGCAAAATAAACAGAAAAAATATTACCTGTAAGAAGCAGGCGTTGATCCGGCGGGTCAATGTCTGAGGTGCAAAACAGCAGGAGAAACGGCAGGCCAGAAATGACCTGCCGTTTTTGAAAAAAGGAGGATTTTTACATGTTTTGGGAAAAAGAGGGTAAGTTAATTTATTCTTACGATGGCGAGACCGTCTGCATCGAAGCGTGGGGAAAAGATGCACTGCGTGTGCGCGCGACAAAAAATCGAAGCTTTACCGGCCGCGACTGGGCGCTGGAAGCAAAGGACGCGCATGCGGGAGAGGTTGAAATCTTTGAGGATCCATCAGCAAAAGGCGGAGCCTTTGCCAATATGTACGAGGGAACGGATACTTCCTACGGAAAAATCACAAATGGAAAGCTTCATGCAGTGATCGATTCCGGCAGCGTCATCACGTTCTATCATGAGGATGGAAGAGTTCTGTTAAAGGAGCATTTCCGCCGTCTGCGCGATGAGGAAAGCATGCCGCTCAACATCATGGGACGCGAGTACAGCAACGGCGTCGGGGATAATTTCCGTATTGTAGCGCGGTTTGTAGCAAGAAAAGGTGAGAAAATCTTCGGAATGGGACAGTATCAGCAGCATGAGCTGGATCTGAAGGGCTGTATGCTGGAGCTGGCACAGAGAAACTCACAGGTCAGTGTTCCGTTCTATCTTTCCAGTATCGGCTACGGCTTCTTATGGAACAATCCGGGCGTCGGACAGGTGATGTTTGCGAATAATGGAACGGAATGGGTAACGGAATCTGGGAAAGAAATCGATTATCTTGTGATTGCAGGTGATACGCCTGCCGAGATCGAGGAGAATTATATGACGCTGACCGGAAAACCGCCGATGATGCCGGAATATGGCATGGGCTTCTGGCAGTGTAAGCTCCGCTACTGGAATCAGGAACAGCTTCTGTCTGTAGCAAGAAAATACAAAGAGCTTGGCGTACCGCTTGATGTGATTGTCGTCGATTTCTTCCACTGGACGAAGCAGGGCGAGTTCAAATTTGATCCGAAATACTGGCCGGATGTGCCGGGCATGTGCCGCGAATTAAAGGAGATGGGAATTCAGGTTGTTGTGTCGGTATGGCCGACCGTTGACATTTATTCCGAAAACTTCGAGGAGATGAAAGAGAAGGGCTATCTGGTTCGCACGGAGCACGGTGTACCGCTGACGATGCTCTGCGGTGGAAATGAAGTCTTCTTCGATGCAACCAACCCGGATGCAAGAACATATGTCTGGGAGAAGATCAAGAAAAATTATTATGATCAGGGTGCCAAGCTCTTCTGGCTGGATGTGGCAGAGCCGGAATACAGCGTTTATGATTTCAAGAACTACCGTTATCAGCTCGGAAGCGTACAGGAGGTCGGAAATATTTATCCGAAATATTATCTGAAAGCGTTCTATGACGGCATGACGGCAGAAGGCGATACCATGCCGATCAGCCTGATCCGTTCTGCCTGGGCAGGCAGCGCGAAATATGGTGCACTCGTATGGTCTGGTGATATTGTAAGTACCTTCGAGTGCTTCCAACGTCAGGTACAGGCAGGTCTTAACATGGCAATTGCCGGTATTCCGTGGTGGACCACTGATATCGGCGGCTTCCACGGCGCAAGAACCGATGACCCGGATTTCCATCGTCTGTACATCCGCTGGTTTGAGTACGGATGCTTCTGCCCTGTCATGCGTCTGCACGGAAACCGCAACCCACAGGAGGGCTACGGTGCAGAACAGATCGGATCCGGCAGTGACAATGAGATCTGGAGCTTTAGCGATGAGGCATATGAGATTTCAAAGAAATACATTTTCCTGCGTGAGCGCCTGAGAGATTATATCCGGGTACAGATGAAGAAAGCACATGAGGACGGAACCCCGGTGATGCGGCCTGTTTTCTATGATTTCCCGACAGATCCGGAAAGCTGGAATGTGGAGGACGCTTATCTGTTCGGACCGGATCTCTATGTTGCACCTGTGATGGAGGATCACATAACGGAGCGCGAGGTTTATCTTCCGGCCGGAACGGCATGGTTTAACGCATGGACCGGAGAAAAGTATGAGGGAGGACAGAAGGTAACGGTTGCTGCTCCGATGGATACTATTCCGGTATTCGTAAAAGAAGGAGCGGATGCAGAAAAGCTGCTGAACATTTTCTCTGAATAAGAGAATGTTACCGCTCACCGGTACCAGGCGAACGGTAACAAAGAATCATGTTCTCACCATGTAAAGCACGGACTCTGCATGGACAAAGCCCAAAAATGTGATATAATGGGCTGTGTTACAAAGAACATAGTTGCAAATATATTCCGTGAGTGTAAAACGACTGCCGGAGCTGCGCGGTAAGGTGCGGCGTCCGGCAGTCGCTCTGCAGACAGAAAAAAAGGAGGGGTGGATGCGCTTATGAATCTCTGGCAGAAAGGAAAACGAAGGATGCTGCGCAGCGTTCGAATACGCAGTTTGAAGGATACGTCCCTGCGGCTTGGAACTCCGGTTTTTCTGGTCCTGATGGGGCTTGTTGTCTGCCTGCTCTGGGGCGTTTGGGAAAACCGCAAGCTGGCAGATAAATATATTGCCGATACGGCAAAGCTCTATGTCGATCAGATCAACCGTGATATGTCGCAGATCAACAGTGAACTGATCTATCTGCTGGATTCTGACAGCAACATCAAAGAAATCCCGGATCAGATAACATCGACAGATGCTCAGTATTATGAAATGGAGCAGACGCTGCGGGAGCGAAACCGTGTGCTGAAGATCCGTTACCATGAGATACAGACCTTCTTTGTCTACGGCCAGAAAGCCAATGTTCTGATTACGGACAGCGGAACTATGTTTACCGAGAGTAAGGGAATGACAACGCTGAATCAGATGCTGATGTCCTATCTGCAGATTATGACATCCAAGGATTCGATCAGCACACAATGGACCGTGATTACGTTTGGCGACGACGACTATATTGTCGGCTGGTACGCGAAAAACAAAAAAGTTATCGGCTGTGTCATCAATCTGAACCTGATTTTCCGGACCATCCGCGCCAAAACAGAGGAGTATGATGTCATTCCGTTTATGGTGGATGCCAGAGGCCGTGTCATGACGCAGGCAGATACGTCGGAAAAATATAAAAATGAGATTATCGATTTTTCCAAAGCGGGAGAGAAAAAAGAGAAAAATGCGACGGTCTATTCCTACCAGCTTGGCACGGTCGGAAAGATCAATCTCATGGTTCTGCCGGGAGGCGGTATTCTTGAGAATGTACTGATTATGCAGATTGCATTCGTCGTCCTGATCGCGGTTCTTCTGCTTGTCTGCGCACTGGAAATTACAGCATATTACCACCGGATTCTGGAACCGCTGGAAAAATTCGGACAAAAACTGGAGGAGCTGGAAAAAGAGCAGAGTCTGAATGACGATGGAAGCAACAATCTGTTAGAGCTGGAGTCTGTGAGCGGCAAATTCAAGGAACTGCTGCGGAAAATACAGGGATTGAAAATTGCGATCTACGAAAAAGAGCTTGCCGAACAGAAAGCCGAGCTGGAATATACGCAGGAACAGATCAAGCCGCATTTTTTCCTGAACTGCCTGAGCCTGATTCATGGCATTGCGGATAAGAATCATGAGGGAGAGATTGTGGAAATTACAACGGTGCTGTCGGATTATATGCGCTATATTTTTCAGGATTCCAAAAAACAGCGAGATGTAGAGGAAGAACTGGAGCATATTGAGGCATATATCCGCATCCAGAAGCTGCGGTACGGGGAAGAAGCCTTTTCCTTTGAAGCGACGATGGACGGTGATATCGGAGAATGGAAGGTTCCGTCTCTCCTGTTGCAGACACTGGTGGAAAACTCCGTGGTACACGGTGTATCCCTGGATCGGAAGAGTGAGATTTCTCTGTATCTGACAAATGAGACGTATGAAGACGGCGAGTACCTCTACATTTGCATTTCCGATACCGGAAACGGATTTTCGAAAGAGGCACTGGATGCAATCGAAAACGACACGCCTATCATCTACCACGGCCGTCACCATGTCGGCATCTCCAATATAAAACGCCGCCTGGCGCTGATGTATGGGGAACGGGCAAGTATTACGTGTTCTAACATGGATGAAAATTACGGAGCTGTTGTAGAAGTACGGCTTCCGAAGACAGAATAAAGAGAAGAGAGAATAGCAAAGGCGGGAACTCCGGAAAAAGATGCAGGAGGTTCCCGTTTTTTTGTCGGGAGAGCGATCGGACAAAAGGAACTCCCGGGAGGCGTTTGAAAAAAATGACAGGAGTTCCCGGAAGCTTTAGATTCCGAAGAACTCCTGTAAAGGGGAGAGATGATTCAAAAATTGTGGTAACGATTCAGAGCCCCATCTCGATTCCGCTTCCGCTGCATCTCGATGTTGCTTCTCGCCATATGAAATTCCAGAAAAATAGCTCATTCATGTAAACATGATTCGCGATTTTTCTTCCATTTCGCATGGCTCTGAATCGTTACAAATTGTGTTTAAAATCAGATACGGGAAACTCCGTCATCGGTATAACGCTCATAGGAAGCGCCTTCGTATCCGACCATGCGGATGCTTTCCTCTTTGATATCCGGTACGGATTCTGCAAAATCGGCAACCGGGATTGCGCAGCCTTTGCGGATGAAGAGCGGAACCTCATTCAGAGCAACTTCTACATAGTGGATACCTTTTGGAAGAACCTCCTGGAACATGTTTCCGTTGCCGAGGAATTTTACAAACATCATTTCTTCCGGCAGATATACGTAACGGCCGATGGCATTCTGGGTGTAAACCGGTGCGATCATGATCTCGTTACCGATCATCAACTGATCTTCTGTATTTCTTGCCAGCTTGTCATCCGGGTAAACGAAGGCAAGCGGTTTGAAGTACATATCATCGTTTAAAGCAGCCTTCATGTACTCGCTGTACAGATACGGAACGAGGCGGTAGCGGACGCCGATGACGTTGCGGAAGTCCTCGATATGCTCAAACTGGTAAGGTTCCTGCTCACGTGTTCCGAGTGCGGCATGGTTTCTCATCAGAGGAGTGAAAACACCAAGTGCCAGCCAGCGGAGCAGCAGGTCTCTTGTGGTATTTGCACCGAATCCGCCGAGGTCGGCTCCGGTATAGAGGAAACCGCACATGTTGAGGGACGGCATCATATTCAGGTTCAGCAGGATGTGTGACCACCACGAGCAGTTGTCTCCGGTCCAGATTCCACCGTAACGGTGCATGCCGATGTAGGAAGAACGGGAGAACATCAGGATTCGCTTATCCGGGGAAATTCGTTCAAAAGCTTCACCGGCAGAACGGGTCATGTTGTAGCCAAACAGATTGTGTACCTTGTCATGGCGGACCTGTTCGCCGTTTACGTTGTGATAGAAGCGTTTATAGTCCTCATGGTTGTTTGCCAGTGCCTGAAGCTTTCCGCCTACCATGTAGTGCGGAACCTCCGGGTCACCTTCCACATATTTCTTTGCAGTCTCCTTGAAATCAGCAAGGCCTTCCTGGGAATAGAAGATGGATGGCTCGTTCATGTCATTCCAGAAGGCATCGATTCCCTTGGAAACGAGAACATCGTATTTGTCACCAAACCATTTTCTGGCATCTGCATTTAAGACATCCGGGAAATGAGTCCAGCCCGGCCATACAGTAGCTTCGAAGTAGGAGCCATCTTCGCGGCGGCAGAAGTAGCCTTTTTCACAGCCCTCTTCGTAAATATCATAACCCTCTTCGACTTTCACACCGGCATCGATGATCGGAACGAGATGGATCTTTTCTTTTTTCATATCCTGTACAAATCCCTCGAAATCCGGGAAACGTTCTTCATTTACGGTGAAGTCCTTGTAATCCTGCATGTAGTCAATATCCATGTAAACCATATCGAGCGGCACATGGTTTTCGCGGTATTTTTTCACTACCGTGCGGAAATCATCCTCTGTTTTGTAGCCCCAGCGGCTCTGACCGTAACCGAAAGCAAACTTCGGAGCAATGTAGCTGCGTCCGATAATGCCACGGAACTGTTTTACGATATCAAGATCGGAATCACCGGTGATCATGTAAACGTAGAGATCTGCGTTTTCGCAGGAAACGGTCATCGTATCGGAAGTTGTGTAGCCGATATCGAAACGCAGGGTGCCCGGATAATCGAAGAAGAATCCTACGTGTGTCTTGCCGGAGATGATGATGAAGTTGTGTGCTGCATACAGAGAGGTTTTGCTCTCTACGTGGTTTGGATCATCAGCGCAGTCACTGATGTAAAGAAAGCCGCGTTTGTTGATACCGCGGTTGGCTTCGCCAAGTCCGAATACCATGTCATCGTCAGCAAGCTTTGTGGTGAAGGAAAAGCCGTTCTCGGTGGAGAAGGTACCGTAATCCGGGTTTCCTTCGGAAGAGGGGATCTCTTTTACAACGGCTTCGGTTTCAAATGGGGTTCCGTAGACAAATTTTTTTACCATGTCATCCTCCTTGTAACATAAATGGAAAATATAGTGTTTTGGTGAGGTTTAGCGCAACACCTTTATAATTTTATTATAACAGGGATCAGGAAAATGTCTAGCAAAAATCATCCTTTTTTTAACCGAATCAAGTAAGTCCCCTGCTTCCATTGCGAAAAGCAATAAGCAGTGGGTGGGGACTTGCTTGTATCAGGAGTGGTACAAGCCACTCCTGATAAGCTGCGAAGCAGCTATTCGGTTATGAGCAAGTAGCGAAGCGGATTGCGAATATCCGCTTTGACCAAAAAAACGCGGTAACTGCGCAGAGTCATGCGAAATGGAAGAAAAATCAGTCTTTTTCGGAAGCTTCGGCTGATGTTTTCTCTTCTGTGCGTTTTCGGAAATCCCGGGGGCTGCAGCTGTAGGTACGAAGGAAGATTTTGGAATAGTAGCTCTGATGATTGAAGCCGCATGCAGTACAAATTTCCGCGATCGACAGTTTCGTATTGTTTAAAAGATGGCAGCTCACCTCCAGGCGGTAATGGTTCAGAAAATCGATCGGACTCTGGTTCAGATAACGACGGAAAATCTGACAGCACTTGTTGCGGCAGACTTTTCCGGCGGCCGCAATTTCGTCGAGATTGATGGACTCGCTGTAGTGGCTGTAAATATAAGACACCATATCACGCTGTACGAGAAGATCCGGCTCCTTCGGTTTTGCGGCCGCCTCATTTGGCATCATCGGATGGCTGCGCAAAAGACGGCACCATAAAAGCGATAAAAGTGCGGCGGCTTCTATTTCATAGGCGGCCGGATGCTCTTTTTTAATGCGGAGAATTTCAGGAAGAAGCTGCAGTGCTTCGGCATCCTCCGGAAACTCTGGTTTTAAATGAAGATATTCCAGAGACGGATTCGAGAGAACTGGTGCAATATACGACTGGTACAGAACACTGTTCGTGATGAAAATTTTGGGATGACACAGAATACGGATAAAATCGCAGTCCTGCCCGTTTTCGGAATATCCGTAGTGCATTTGGCGGGAATTGACCATGAGGGCTTCACCGGTATTTAACAGCACACGTTTTCCATTCATATAATAGTTCATCTGTCCGGAGCGGATATACACCCATTCGATGTCTTCATGCCAGTGGCAAAGTGCCCTGTGATTCGGGTAGGCGGAAAGAAGTCCTTCCCGAATAGAAAGCGGAATGCCGACTTCATCGTAACGGACGATTTCAGATGCATTCCGCATGATTTTTGTTATAGGATCATTGACCATAAAAAGCTCCTCTTTCGTCTTGTTAAAAAATACAATAATTATAAAAATACGGAATATTGTCATTGAAAAAACGCTAAATTCGAGATAATATGATTATAACATATCAATTCATCCGGCAGCAAGAAATTCTGCTTATGAATATGGGATTGAGGTAACGATCGGTGATAATGTATGGCTTGGTGGAAACACGGTTGTTGTGCCGGGGGTACATATCGGAAGTAATGTGGTTATCGGAGCAGGAAGCGTCGTGACAAAAGATATTCCGGACTGGAGCGTTGCCGTGGGAAATCCGTGCCGTGTGGTAAAAAAGATTACAGAAGAAGATAAACAGTATTATTTCAAGGACAGAAAATTTGATGATGAGGCATGGGAGGTCATCAAAGATCTGTAAAAACGAAAAGCTTTCCTGGGCAGTCATGCGATGAAAAAAACTCTGTACCGTATCCATCCGGGAATTTCCGGGGATGTGGTGCAGAGCTTTTTTCGATAGGGGGCAGGAGATTCTGCCGGATTTTGCTATGGCAAAAAAAATGTGAATCCTGTTTTTGGGCAACAAAAAATGCCCAGAGCCGGAATCGAACCAGCGACACGAGGATTTTCAGTCCTCTGCTCTACCAACTGAGCTATCTGGGCATTTGGATTTCCTGTTGGAAACCTTTGTTAATATAACATGAATTCACGAAAATTGCAACTGTTTTGTTGGAAATCGTGAAAAAATTGTGCTTTTGGGGGAATGGCGGTGTATTTTCGTTCGAGAATGTGGTAGTATAAAAGGTATGCAAAGAGGAAGCAAGGAGAAGTATTAAAAAGATTATGAAAATTATTCTGACTGCGGTCAACGCAAAATATATTCATTCCAATCTTGCAGTTTACACGCTGCAGGCGAGCGCGGAGAAAGCCGGTGTGTTCCCGGAGATCCGTGAGTTTACGATCAACCAGTCAAAAGATTCCATGCTGCGGAGTCTGTTTCTGGCGTATGCGGATGTCGTCTGTGTGTCGTGTTATATCTGGAACATATCTATTGTGGAAGATTTGATTACGGAATATCACAAAATCAGCCCGGAAACGAAGATCTGGCTTGGCGGGCCGGAGGTGTCGTACCACGCGGAGGAGATGCTGGAGCAGTATCCGTTCCTTGACGGAATCATGAAGGGTGAGGGCGAAATTACCTTCCGTGAACTGGCAGTGTATTACCAGAATCAGGAGAACGGCACGGAGGGGAAAACGCTTGAAGAGATCCACGGCATTACATACCGTGATGCAGAAGGAGCCATCAAAAGCAACCCGTGGCGTCCGGTCATGGATCTGTCCGAGGTGGATTTTCCGTATGCGAATCTGAAAAAATTCGAGAACCGCATCATTTATTATGAGTCAAGCCGCGGTTGCCCGTTTTCATGCAGTTACTGTCTTTCTTCTATTGATAAGCGGCTTCGGTTCCGAAATCTGGCTCTGGTCAAAAAGGAACTCGCCTTTTTCCTGGAACAGAAAGTACCGCAGGTCAAATTTGTGGACCGTACGTTCAACTGCAAGAAAGACCATGCAATGGCGGTCTGGAAATTTATTGCGGAGCATGACAACGGCGTGACGAATTTCCACTTTGAGATTGCCGCTGATCTGATGACTGAGGAGGAACTGAAACTCTTAAATACCCTGCGTCCGGGGCTGGTACAGCTTGAGATCGGTGTTCAGTCTACGAATCCGCAGACGATCGAGGCGATCCACCGGAAGATGGATTTTGGAAGAGTCACAGAGATTGTAAACCGGATTGCGAAGGGAAGAAACATCCATCAGCATCTCGACCTGATCGCGGGCCTGCCGTATGAGGATTATGACAGTTTCCGCCGTTCGTTTGCGGATGTCTATGCACTGCGTCCGCAGCAGTTACAGCTGGGATTTTTGAAAGTGCTGCGCGGTTCTTTCATGTATGAGCATACCGAGAAATATGACTGTCATTATCAGGAGCGCGAACCATATGAGGTACTGTACACGAAATGGCTGCCGTACGACGATGTGCTGAAGCTCAAAGACGTGGAGGAGATGGTGGAAGTCTACTACAACAGCGGCCAGTTCGTCCACACACTGCCGATGATCGAGCGTCTGTATGAGAACCCGTTCGATTTCTTCCAGGAGCTCGGCGATTTCTACCGGGCAAAGGGCTACAGTGAGGCGGCACATAACCGGATTCAGCGGTATGAAATTCTGCTCGAGTTTTTGCAGGACGAAAAACAGCAGGACGAAGCATTCTTCCGTCAGATGATGGTGCTCGATCTGTATGCGCGTGAAAATATGAAGACACGGCCGCGCTTTGCAAAAGATCCGTCCGAATGGAAAAACGAGTCGCGTGACTTTTATCAGAAAGAAGCCGAAACGAGAACACTTCTGCCATCGTATACGACATACGATTGGAAGCAGCTGCAGCGCATGACGCATGTGGAAGTTTTTGATTACGATGTGCTCGGAAACGGGGAAAAGGCGCGTACGGTACTCCTGTTTGATTATCAGAAGCGCGATCCGCTGACGGGAAATGCGGAGATGATCGACTGCAGTGAGTTTTTTTACGCTTGACATTTCAAAAGAACATGAGATACTAGAAAAGGTAATAAAAGATGAAAATACAAGATTTTGTAGTGCTCGATCTTGAGACAACGGGTCTTTCTGTAAAGGAAGACCAGATTCTGGAGATCGGTGCAGTAAAAGTGCAGGGCGGAGAGGTCACGGCATCGTATGAGACTTTCGTCAATCCGGGCAGAAAAGTGCCGGAGCGGATCACGGAACTCACCGGAATCCGGGATGAGATGATTGCGGATGCGCCCGATGTGGAGACTGCTGTCCGCGGCTTTCTGGATTTCTGCGGCGGCCTGCCGCTTCTGGGGCACAATATTCTGTTCGATTACAGCTTCATCAAGCAGGCAGCGATAAATGCCCGTCTGGACTTTGAAAAAGAAGCGTGGGATACGTTGAAAATTGCACGGAAAGCCCTCCCGGATCTGGAGAGCAGAAGCCTTGAAGCACTCTGCGGCTACTATCAGATCCCGCGGGAACACGCACACCGTGCAATGGACGATGTGCTGGAAACGCTGGCACTGTTCCGAAAACTGGAAGAAGGATTTTCGGAAGATCACCCGGAATGGTTTGCCGCAGCGCCTCTGAAGGCCAAAATGAAACGCGAGGTTCCGGCGACGGAGGCACAGAAAAAATATCTGGCGGACCTGATCCGGTACCATGAGCTGGATCTCGAACCGGAGTGGGGAGCACTCACAAAAAGCCGTGCATCCCGCATGATCGATCAGATTATTCTGGCACATGGAAGAATGGAAAAACGACAGAGAACTGAGAAAAAATAGAAGAGAAAAAGAAAGGATGGAACGATGAGTAATAAAGTCAATCGAAAAGCCCCGACAGAGGCACAGAAAAAGAAGAAAGATCCGCTGGCAAAGAAGAGAAATGCAGCAAAGATGCTGGCATTGATTCTTGCAGTGGTTATGGTGCTTGGTATGGTTCTTCCAGCACTTTTATGGCTGGTGTAAAGAGATTCTGTAAAAGACAGAGTGAAATGGGAAACGGATCAAGAAGAGGCACAGTATGAAAAACAGCAGAAAAATGAGAGGCCTGCTGGTGATGCTTATCGCATTCGCATTCTGCTTTCTGGCAGAACCAGTCAAAGCGGATGACCGGACAGCGCTGGACGGAATCTATGTAGAAGACATTTCCGTCGGCGGTATGACCGAAGAGCAGATCACACAGGCAGTAAACGACAAAATTGAACAGTTAAAACCCTCGGTTATCAACCTGTCTGCCGGAGAGCAGAATGCACAGGTGACAGCAGGGGATCTCGGACTTTCCTGCGCCAACCCGGAGGTGGCAAGAGAAGCCGTCACAATCGGGCAGGAAGGCAATGTACTGAAGCGGTTCCTGACACAGAACCGGCTCAAAAATGGAGAGACGGTGACGTTTTCCCTGAAATATACAGTCGATGGCGAGGCAGCGCGCCAGGCGGTAGAAAACAACACGGCCGTGCTGAACCGCGAGGCAACAGATGCAACGCTGACCCGCGAAAACGGCGAATTTATCGTCAATCCGGGCCAGACCGGATGCAGCGTCAACGTGGATGAGTCCACGGCGAAGGTTGTCAATTACCTGACGACAAGCTGGCGGGGCGGTATCGGCGGCGTAGAACTGGTAACAGAAGAAACACCGGCAGGCGGCAATCCGGAGCAGCTTGCACTTGTCAAAGATCTGCTCGGCGAGGGTATGACGGAGTATGGCAACGGTACGAGCGGCAGAAAACAGAATGTCGCAGTCGGCGCAGAGAAGATTAACGGAACGCTGGTACAGCCGGGCGAGGAATTTTCCGTAGAGGCGGTCGTTGTGCCGTTTGATGCGGAAAATGGTTATGCACTGGCAGCATCGTATGAGATGGGCAAGGTCGTCGATTCGTACGGCGGCGGTATCTGCCAGGTTTCCACAACGCTCTATGTTGCTGTCTTAAAAGCAGAGCTTGAGGTGACGGAGCGGTACAGCCATTCCATGATTGTCCACTATGTGGATCCGTCGATGGATGCGGCGATTGCAGAGGGATTGAAAGACCTGAAATTCATCAACAATACGGATGCGCCGATTTATATTGAGGCGAGCGCGGACGGAAGCACCCTGCATTTTGCCATCTACGGCCATGAGACGAGAGATCCGAACCGCACGGTCCGCTATGAGAGTGAGACGACAAGCACGGAGGATCCGACGCCGGGCCTGACGGAAGATGCGAATGCATCGTTTGGAACAATTGAACAGACATCGTACGGCTATCAGGGTTCGACGGCGCGGCTGTGGAAGATTGTGAATGACAATGGAAATGAGACGAAGGAGCAGGTGAATTCCAGCACTTACCGCATGACATCGGATGTCTATACCGTGGGAACAAAGACGGACAATGCAGCGGCGCGTGCGGAAATGCAGGCGGCGATTGCGGCAAATGATCTTGCAAAAGCAAAGGAAGTTGCAGCGAAATACAGTCAGAGCAGTTCGTCATCGAGTTCTTCGGAGAAGAAGGAAGACAGCAGCGATGATTCGGATTCGGATGGTACGGAAAAGACGGACGACAGCAGCGATACAGAGAAAACGGAGGACGATGAGGACTAGGCGTTTTCTGGTTACAATTCGCTGGGAACCAGTGAACTGTAACATTTTCCGTGAAAAATGGGAAAGCAGAGGGAAAAGGAGTACGGATTCCGTCTGCTTTTTCGTTTGAAACAGGAAGTTCGAGGAGGACAAGGGATGCGAAAGGGTAAATTACAGCAGAGCGTGCTGGTGCGCTCGGTGTTTAAGATGCTGGGGCAGAAAAGAGAGGACGCAGCAGGGCCGGCGGTCGGACGCGGGGTATCGGCACTTGCAGGAGAAAAGGAGACGCAGGTGTTTTCGTGTGCGCCGGTGCTGGTGAAGGATCCGGAGGACGCGGCGCTCGCGGTCTGCCGGGTGTGCAACAGTGTGGCCGCGGCGGGGGCATCGGCAAAAGGAGTGCTGGTGTCGCTGATGCTGCCGGAGGCGATGGAAGAAAAGGATTTAAAGGAGCTGATGCGGGCGGTTGACGGTGCGTGTGTGCGGTATGGAACTGCGGTGATCGGCGGACATACGGAGGTGACGGACGGGGTTTTGTATCCGGTGCTTACCGTGACGGCGGCAGGCGGGACAACGCGTGCGGGGCTGTTTGATCCGTCGTGTGTGACAGCGGATTTGGATCTTGTCGTGACGAAGGGGATTGCGCTTGGCGCGGTGTCTTATCTGGCAAAGACAAGAAGGGATGAACTTCTGACGAGATTTTCTCCGGGATTTATCCATGGGGCGGCGGATTTTTCGGAGGATTACTCTGTCTGCCGTGAGGCGGAGATTGCGATCGAGCACGGTGTGGCTGCGATGCAGGATCTCTCGGAGGGCGGGATTTTCGGGGCGCTCTGGGAGATGGCGGACGGCGCGGGTATCGGGCTTGATGTGGCGCTGAAGAGGATTCCGATCCAGCAGGAGACGGTGGAGATCTGTGAGTTTTTCGGGGTGAATCCGTATCAGATGCTTTCGACGGGGGCGCTGCTGATTGCAGCGGCGGACGGCGAGGGGCTGGTGCAGAAAATGGCACTCGAAGGGATTCCATCGGCGGTGATTGGGCGGACGACATCCGGGAAGGAGAGGATTCTCCGGAACGGGGAAGAGGTCCGGTATCTGGATAAGCCGCAGATGGATGAGATGTACCGGGTTGGCAGATAAGGCTTAAATATACGACAGGAGTGATTGGTAAAATGGCACATTTGAATATTGTTCTTCATGAGCCGGAGATTCCAGCAAATACAGGTAATATCGGACGGACGTGTGTGGCGACGGGGACAAGGCTGCATCTGATTAAGCCGCTGGGGTTTGATATTTCGGACAAGGCGGTGAAACGCGCGGGGCTGGATTACTGGCCGAAGCTGGATGTGACGGTGTATGAGAGTTACGAGGATTTTCTGGAGAGAAATCCGGGGGCGAAGATTTACTATGCGACGACGAAGGGGCCGCAGACGTATGTGGATGTGCAGTATGAAGAGGACTGCTTTATCATGTTCGGAAAGGAAAGCGCGGGGATTCCAGAGGATATTCTGTACAATAATCAGGAGACGGCGGTGCGGATTCCGATGATTAATGATATTCGTTCGCTGAACCTTTCAAATTCCGTGGCGATCGTACTGTACGAGGCACTGCGGCAGAATAACTTTGACCATATGCAGCTCGCGGGGCATTTGCGGACGCATGAGTGGAGGTAGACGGACGGGACTCTGGTGATCGTAGACGGAACTGCATTCTTTTTATAAGGAAGAAGTTAAGATCATTTCCAATTCGGCGAAGACCTGCTCGGCGTAAAGCTGTTTGATTTCGTGGCGGGTCATGCCGGAGACGTTGGTCTGGAAGGTGAAGGTGTGGGCTTGGGTTTTGTATAAAATACAGAAGTACACGACGCCCTGTACGCTGTCAGCGTTGTTGGGGTCGAGATTTCCGGTTGTGCCGGTGATTCCGATGGCGATGGCGGTGTGCAGGTTTTCTTGTACTGTGCGGGCCATGGCTTCGGCGCATTCGGGGGAGTAGACGCCGTGGATTTCGATGACGGAAGGGTCGACGCCGACGAGGACTTTGGTTTCGTTCAGATACGTGACGTAGCCGCCGGGGAAAATGGCGGAGGCGCCTTCGGTGTCGGTGATTAGGGAGGCGATCAGGCCGGAAGTGCAGCTTTCCATGGTGGAAATGGTGGTGTGGGATGCAATGAGCTGTTTGATGATGGAATCAATGGTGTTTGGGTTCATAGTGAAAATTACCTCCAGAGTTAGTTTGATATGTCTGGCAAAAAAGCCCCTCGGCGGAGGGGCTTATTTTGGTGCTTCGCCTTTGGCGAGTGTAAAGATAAATTCGGTACCAACGCCCTCTGTACTGATGACATTGATATTCTGGTTATGCGCAGTGATGATCTCTTTGACGATCGAAAGCCCAAGTCCCGTTCCTTTGCGGTCCTTGCCGCGGGAGGCGTCGAGCTTGTAGAAGCGCTCCCAGATTTTCGTGATGCTTGCCTTTGGAATGCCGCAGCCGGTGTCCTTGACGGAGACGAAGACTTTGCCGTGCTTCTCCGTTGTCTCAACTGTGATGGTGGAATCGTTGTTGCTGAATTTGATTGCATTATCAATGAGATTGTACAGCACCTGCTGGATTTTTCCCATATCGGCGCAGACGTATAAGGTGCGCGATGCGAGGATCAGTGAAATGGAAATCCGCTTTTTCGTGCAGGTTCCCTCAAACGAAGCGGCGGTATCCTTGATGACGGCGTTGATGTCAAACGAGGTCAGATCGAGCATATTCCCTTTATCGTCGATGTCGTTCAGCGTCAGCAGGCTCTGCGTCAGCTTGTGCAGCCGTTCTGTCTCAAACAGAACGATTTTCAGATATTTTTCCTGCATTTCCGGCGGAATCGTTCCGTCAAGGATCGCCTCCACGTAGCCTTTGATCGAGGTCAGCGGTGAGCGGAAGTCGTGAGAGACGTTCGCCACAAATTTCCGCTGGTATTCGCCGGTCTTGTTCAGCTCGCCGGACATGTAGTTCAGCGTGGAAGCGAGATACCCCATCTCATCGTGAGATTTAACATCAATTTTGTGGGTCAGGTTGCCGGAGGCATACTCCTTTGCACCGTTGATGATCTTTTTCAGCGGCCGGTACACGACGAGGGAGAAAAAGATCAGAATCACAAACGAGAGTCCGAACACGAGCAGGAACAGAAAGTCAATCCGTGCCAGCAGACTTTCCCTCTGCTGATAGACGTCCTGCAGCGGAAGGTGGATGGCGACATAGCCATTGATCCGGAAATCGGAGGTGACGGGAACCATGACGCTCAGCATCTTGTCTTCGAAATAGCCGAAAAACGTTCCCGTGCTGTAATATTCGCTGCCGAGCGCAACCGGATCAAAACCGTCGATGATCTCCGGGTTTTCCTCATCGAGTGCAGCTGCCGTGTTCAGCAGAATTTCCCCGTCTGCGCTGATGAGCCAGATCTGGGAATTGTGATAGGAAGCCAGTGCACTGAGCGAATTGTAAAGATCCGTCAGGGAACGCTCACTGTGGTAATAAAGGTCGCCCTGTTTGGAAGCGATCTGCGTGGCCTCCCGGTACAGACTGGTGCTCGCGCTGGAGACCAGACTGTCCTCCACCATGCGGGAGCCGACCGTTGAGATCAGCGTAAAGCCGGCAATGGCGAGAATGACATAAATGAGAATTAATTTCCGGTAAAGCGTGCGTCGCATTATTTTTTAACCTCAAACTTGTAACCGATGCCCCAGACCGTCGTGATGGCCCAGGAGGCATGGTCCTTGATTTTTTCGCGGAGACGTTTGATATGAACGTCTACCGTGCGGGTATCGCCGATGTACTCATAGCCCCAGATATGGTCGAGGAGCTGTTCTCGCGTAAAGACCTGGTTTGGTGAGGAAGCAAGGAAGTAGAGAAGCTCCAGTTCCTTCGGCGGCATATCGACGGTGCGGCCCTGGTAAATGACGGAATAGTTCGTCTGGTTGATGATAAGATCCGGGTACTCGACACATTTTCCTGCGGTCGCGGACACCGGGATCGTGCGTGATGGCTGAAATCTCCGCAGCACTGCTTTCACACGGGCAACGAGCTCCTTGGAATCAAATGGTTTGATGATGTAGTCATCCGCGCCGAGTTCCAGGCCGAGGACTTTGTCGAACACCTCGCCCTTTGCCGAGAGCATGATGATCGGAACATCGGAATCGTGCCGGATTTCGCGGCAGACCTGGTAGCCGTCCATGCCGGGCAGCATCAGGTCGAGCAGAATCAGGTTCGGCTGGAAGGAGTGAAACTCCCGGACAGCCTCTTCTCCATCGTTTACAATTTTTGTGTCATAGCATTCCTTGGTCAGATAGAGAGAAATCAGTTCTGCGATATTGTTATCGTCATCGACGATCAGAATTTTCTGTTTGGAAGCCATAAAAGATTCTCCTTCACTGGGGACAGGACGGAACCGCATACAGTATGCGTTCCGTCCCATATTTTCCTGAGTTTTTATTTCTTAAACGTAACAATCGTAACGCCGGCATCGCCCTCGCCGAATTCCGCTAAATGGAAGTCCGCTACGTGTTTCTGGCGGCGCAGATAATTGTGAATGCCTTTCCGCAGTGCGCCCGTTCCTTTTCCGTGGACAACGCGGACACTCGGCAGATGGGAGAGATAAGCGTCATCGAGATATTTGTCGAGTTCGGCAACCGCTTCATCCACCGTTTTTCCGAGCAGATTGATCTCGGTAGAAATCGTGGCAGCCTTGGAAAGCTTCGATTTTCCGCTGCTTGTGCGGGAGATGGACGGGCCGGTGATGACAGCCTCGTCGATCAGCACAAGGTCGGAGATATGCACTTTGGTCCGCATGATACCCATCTGGACGAAGAGATTTCCCTTCGAATCCGGGCGGGTGCTGACAGTACCTTTGAGATTCATGCTTAAGACTTTGACGGCATCGCCGAGATGAAGATCCTGCGGGCGGAGATTTCCGGTGCGCTTCGGTACTTCCTTCGCCTTTTTCTTATCGAGCTTGTTCATCTTTTCACGCAGAGCGGTACGTTTCTGCTCCATTTCGCGGACGGAAACATTCTCTTTTCCAAATTTCTGGAAATCGCGCATCGTCTGGTCGGCGTATTCCTTCGCCTCGCGGAGAATTCTCTGTGCCTCCTCGGTTGCATTGGAGATCATCTTTTCTTTTCTTGCGTCGATCTGTTCCTGATTCTTGGCAAGGCTCTGCTTCAGGGATTCGACTTCCGCGCGGGTGCGGGCAAGCTCTTCTTTTTCGCGTTCCAGCGTGATCCGGTTCTGCTCGAGAGTGGTCAGAACGTCTTCAAACGATTCATCCTGCTCGCTGATTTCGTCTTTTGCCTTGTTGATGATGTAGTCCGGCAGGCCGAGTTTGCTGGAAATCGCAAACGCATTACTCTTTCCAGGAACGCCGACGAGCAGGCGGTATGTCGGGCTTAAAGTCTCGACATCGAATTCACAGCAGGCATTCTCCACGCCCGGTGTGGATAAGGCATAGATTTTCAGTTCACTGTAGTGTGTCGTTGCCATGGTGCGGATGCCGCGCTCGTGGAGCGTAGAGAGGATCGCGATGGCAAGCGCCGCGCCCTCTGTCGGGTCGGTACCGGCGCCGAGCTCATCGAACAGGACGAGGGAATTGCGGTCTGCCTTGTCGAGGAAGGAAACCACATTCGTCATGTGGGAGGAGAAGGTACTCAACGACTGCTCGATGCTCTGCTCATCACCGATATCGGCGTAAACCTCGTCGAAAACGGAAAGGGAGGAGCGGTCGAGTGCCGGAATGTGAAGTCCGGACTGGCCCATCAGTGTTAAGAGTCCGACCGTCTTTAAGGAAACCGTTTTACCGCCGGTATTCGGTCCTGTGACGATCAGAAGGTCGAAATCTTCGCCGAGCGACAGATCAATCGGAACGACTTTTTTCGCATTGATCAGCGGGTGGCGTGCCTTGCGCAGGTGGATTTTACCTTCAGTGTTGAAGATCGGCTCATTGGCGTTCTGCTCCATTGCAAGAGCGGCGCGCGCGAAGATGAAGTCAAGCTCTACCATGTTTTCGAGGTCGTAACGGATCTCATCGCGGTGCAGGTCTGCCTGGGCACTCAACGTAGAGAGGATGACCTCGATTTCTTTTGCTTCTTCAATTTCCAGCTCACGGATATCGTTGTTCAGTTTGACAACGGCCATCGGCTCGACAAAGAAGGTGGAACCGGTCGAGGACTGGTCATGTACCATGCCAGGAACCTGGCCTTTGTACTCGGATTTGATCGGGATACAGTAGCGGCCGTCGCGCATCGTGATGACGGCATCCTGCAGATACGTGCGGTAGGAACCGTTGACGAGCGAGATTAACTGGCTGTGGATTTTTTCCTCACACGATTTGATGGAACGACGGATGCGGCGTAGATTCGGGCTTGCATCATCGCTGATTTCATCCTCGGAGAGAATACAGCGGCGGATTTCCGTGGAAAGCAGCGTCAGAGGCTCCAGTGTTTCGAAGAGATCTTCGAGGCTGTCCGGCGTCTGGTCCGCATTTTCGCGGCGGCCGTACGCTTTGACGCGTGCCGTGTTTTCCAGAAGTGCGGCGGTCTGCAGAAGCTCCGTGATGTTCATGGAGCTGCCGATTTCGAGACGCTTTAATGCGCCGCGGATATCTTTGGCATCACCAAAGGAAATGTGGCCTTTTTTAAAGAGCCGGGTGAGCGCGTCGTGTGTCTCGTGCTGCATCCGCGTAATCTGGGAGAGGGAAGAAGAAGGAACGAGCTCCAGACATTTCTTCCGGCCCAGCGGAGAACTGGCATACGAAGCCAGTTGTTCGATAATTTTGTCGTATTCGAGCGTTTTTAATGCTTTCTGATTCATAATACTTACCTTTTCGTAATTCATAATTCAGTCATTGTCTACAGATAACGCGGTATTTTTGATACAATACCGCACGGATCTGATGTTACAGTTCACAGGTACCCTGCGAACTGTAACATTCGCAGCCCTCATTTAAAGTTTTGCTTCGCAAAAGGAGGGCTGCTCACACCTGAATCACTTTCTTACGCAGCGAAACAGCAAGTGTTTCGCTGCTGAGTGAACAGTAGCGATCTGATTATATATCTGCACGGGAAGTACAGACCGGAAGTGGAATGTGGGTCACAGGTTTTTCCACTCCCCCAATTATACCTTAAAAAAGAAAAGAAAGAAACCCCAAGAACGAGAAAATGCAGGATGTTGCGCAAATGAGAAAAAAATGTAACAGTCTTCATAAAATGTTCATATCTATCTGGTAAAGTTTTTTATATATGTGAAGATTGCGGAAGCGCATATGCGCAGAGCAGTTCGGTATGGAATACAGATGTATGGAGAAAGAAATGTATGGAAAATGACCCAAAACCTTACAAATTCATGAAAGAGAGCATCAAAAAGCAGCCGCCCGACTGGAAAAAGATTGTTCTTCTGATTGCCGGATGGCTGGCACTTGCGGCGCTTGGCGGTCTGGTTGCGGCCGCGGTATTTGCGGTGACAGAGCCAAAGATTGCAGAAGCAGTTACCAGGGAAGAGCTGCCGGCGAAAGTGGATATCCCGGGAGATGAGGATCCAAACAGCGGACAGGAGCCGGATGAGACAATTACCGCATCTTCGGCGAGTGCGTCGGTAGACAGCAGCGGCTCCGGTTCGGAAATCAGCAGTTCTACAGTGGATAGCAGTACTTCAGAAAGCAGTGTATCCGAAAGTACGGTTTCCGAAAGCACAGAGGAGAATGGAGCGGCAGAGGGAACGGAAAGCAGCACTTCCGAAGAGCCGGAGGAGGGCAGCGAGGTTTCCAGTGTCGATGGGGAAACGGATGCGGAGGAAAAGGACAGCAGCCTGAAAAATTATGAAGCGCTCTACCAGGATATGCTGGAAGTAACGGAAAAACCAAAACGAGCGCTGGTTACCGTCATCGGCATTACCAATCAGATGGACTATTTTAACCAGAACTATGAAAACCAGCAGCAGATTTCCGGTCTGATTGTTGCGGACAACGGGCAGGATCTCTTTATTCTGACGGAATACCGCATCGTGGAAAATGTGGAGCGGATTCAGGTCACCTTCTGGGACGAGACGATGGTGGATGCCACATACCAGCGCCACGATCCGAGCACCGGCCTTACGATTGTGAAGGTGGATGAATCGAAGCTGGATGAGGAAACACGGGACGGTCTTGCGGTTGCGCCGCTCGGCAGTTCGTATCTCGTCAGCCAGGGTGACCCGGTCGTGGCTGTCGGAAGCCCGGTCGGCTACAGCAATTCGATTGCGTATGGTGTGGTGACTTCGGTTACGAACAAGATTTCCGCGCTGGACAATGAGTACAATCTGCTGACCACCGACATCCTCGGCAGCACGGACGGCAGCGGCATTCTGGTAAATCTTGACGGCGAAATCGTCGGCATTATTGCGCAGAGTTACAGTGCCAAGGGAAACAACGTGGTGACGGGCATTGCGATTTCCCAGATCAAAAAGCTGATCGAAAATCTTTCCAACAACGTGAGCCGCGCGTATATCGGCATCCGCGGACAGGATGTCACAGAAGAACTTTCCGATAAAACCGGCATTCCAAAAGGCGTTCTCATCAGCCGCGTCGCAGACGATTCTCCGGCGATGATGGCGGGCATGAAAGAGTACGATGTGATTGTAAAGGTCGGGGAGCACAAGGTTGAGACGATCAAACAGTACCATGAACAGCTTGGCAAATACAGCACAGGAGACGTGGTTACCGTGACGGCGATGCGGAAAGGCGCTGAAGGGTATGCGGAGATGACGTTTGATGTGACGATGGGGGAAGTATAAAAAACAGAGGCTTTCGGGAGCAGAAAAAGCCGGTTTTAGCCGGTGGGGCTTCCGGAAGCTTTTCTTTTCGAATGGTTTTCCACTGGCGGATGAAAAAATACGTGCATTCTGCAGGAAAATCTGGTAGAATTGGTAAGGCATGCAGGAGCACAGGCTTTGCATCATAAAAACGGCATCATAGAAACAAAAACGGAACACTGTGTCCGCATTTATTTTAGAAAAAGAGGATTTATTTTTATGAAGTATATCAACGAACTCCGGGAAGGAAACCGCATTTCCGGAATTTATCTCTGCAAACATAAACAGTCGGCTGTTACCAAAAACGGAAAACAGTACGAAAACGTGATCTTACAGGATAAAACCGGTACGATCGATGCGAAAATCTGGGATCCGAATTCTATGGGAATCCGTGAATTTGAAGCACTGGATTATGTAGATATTATGGGAGATGTTTCCAGTTTCAATGGAGCACTTCAGGTTTCCATTAAAAATGCAAGAAAAGCGGAAGAGGGCGAATATAATCCGGCGGACTATCTGCCGACGAGCCGTTACGACATCAATACGATGTATCAGGAGCTGCTCTCCTGGATCGGAACGGTGAAAAATCAGTATCTCTCCGAACTGCTGACGTATTATTTTATCCAGGATCAGGAGACCGCAAAACGGTTCCGCATGAGCTCTGCAGCAAAAAGCGTGCATCACGGATTCGTCGGCGGCCTTTTAGAGCATACGTTAAGTGTCACCCGTTTCTGCGATTTTATGGTAAAATCGTATCCGATTCTGAACCGCGATCTGCTGATTACGGCAGCAATTCTGCACGATATCGGAAAGACGAAAGAACTCTCCTTATTCCCGCAGAACGATTACACCAATGACGGACAGCTGCTCGGCCACATCATGATCGGTGCGGAGATGGTACACGATGCGGCGCAGAAGATCGACGGTTTCCCACAGGAACTCGAGAATCAGTTAAAGCACTGCATTCTGGCGCACCACGGCGAGCTGGAATACGGTTCCCCGAAAAAACCGGCAATGGTAGAGGCGGTAGCGCTGAACCTGGCGGACAATGCCGATGCCAAAATGGAAACCCTGACCGAGCTGTTTGACGCAGCGCCGGCCGGCAATGAGTGGCTTGGCTACAACCGGTTCTTTGAGTCCAACATCCGCAGAACAGGAGACTTTTCATGAGCTATCAGAAAAATGATGTACTGACGGTGAAAATTGAAGATATGGGACACGACGGAGAGGGTATAGGCAAATGCGAGGGCTATACCCTCTTTGTCAAGGACACCGTCATCGGCGATCTTGCCGAGGTAAAAGTGATCAAAGCAAAGAAAAATTACGGCTACGCGCGCCTGATGCGCCTGATCGAGCCGTCCGCGCACCGCGTCGAGCCGGTCTGCCCGGTTGCACGTCCGTGCGGCGGATGCCAGTTGCAGATGCTCGACTATGCGGAGCAGCTTCGCTTTAAGGAGAAGAAAATCGCCGGAAATCTCCAGCGCATCGGCGGCATGGCGGAGATCCCGATGGAGCCGATCGTGGGGATGGAAAATCCGTTCCGCTATCGAAACAAAGCCCAGTTTCCGATCGGGCAGGATAGAAATGGAAAGCTGATTACGGGATTTTATGCGGGAAGAACGCATCAGATCATGGAAAACCGGAACTGTTATCTCGGCGTGGAGCAGAACGAGGAGATTCTGAACCGCATTCTTGCCTGGATGGAGGAGAACGGCGTTCCGGCATACAACGAGGAGACCGGCAAAGGCCTGGTGCGCCATGTGCTGATCCGGTTTGGATTTATGACGAAAGAGATTATGGTCTGTCTCGTTGTGAACGGAAAGAAACTGCCGGCCGAGGAGAAACTCATCAAATCGCTGACAGAACTCGAAGGCATGACAAGCATTACCCTAAGCGTAAACCGTGAGCGGACCAATGTGATCATGGGAAAAGAAATCCGCTGCCTGTGGGGACAGGGGTATATCACCGACTATATTGGAACCGTAAAATATCGGATCTCCCCGCTGTCCTTCTACCAGGTCAACCCGGCGCAGACGGAAAAACTGTACGGTCTTGCCCTGGAATACGCAGACCTCACCGGAAATGAGACGGTCTGGGATCTCTACTGCGGCATCGGAACGATTTCCCTGTTCCTCGCGCAGAAAGCCAAAAAAGTCTACGGTGTCGAAATCGTCCCGGAGGCAATCGCGGATGCGAAGAACAATGCGAAAATTAACGAGATCGAAAACGCTGAATTTTTCGTTGGAAAATCGGAAGAGATTCTTCCGGCCTACTACGAACAGTACGCCAAAGACCACCCGGGCGAACACGCCCACGCGGACGTCATCGTCGTCGATCCGCCGAGAAAAGGCTGCGAAGAAAACCTCCTCCACACCATGGCCAGCATGCAGCCGGACCGCATCGTGTATGTATCCTGCGATTCCGCAACGCTGGCACGAGATGTGAAGGTGCTTGGGGAGCTGGGGTATGAAGTAAAGAAAGTCCGAGGGGTTGACCAATTCCCGATGACGTGCCATGTGGAGTGCGTGGTTGCACTACATCGGGTCGATATGTAAGAATCCTTGATTTGCGCGAAGGCAACGAGGAGAGTTCCGAAGAAATAACTGGCTGTAAAGCCAGTGTTTATGCGGAATTCGACGACTGCCCGCGAGTCGGGAAGTTTGTAAAACTTCTCGACTTCCGGCACTTTGAGCGACATATGATGTTCTCACAGAGTGATAGAAAAACCTACAAAAAAGCAATTTCAGACGGTGTGAATGTCTCAGTCGTATTGGATGTGGGGTGTGGAAACACATAAAAGTACAATTAATATTTTGAAGTTATTCAATAGAATACGAAGCGTGAAAGACCGTTCATTTTCAAGTAATTGGAGATGAGCGGTCTTTTTCTGTTTGCAGATAACATTGACGTAACTGAGTAGAAGTTATTCTACCGGAAGAACGGAGGTTGTAATGGAAGAGATAAAGAGTATCAGAATAAGCGAGTTAAAGGACTTTAAGAACCATCCTTTTCATGTGCAGCAGGACATAGAGCTGTGTGCCCTTATGAAAAGTATTGAAGATGAGGGTGTGATTGTACCTTTGCTTGTAAGACCGAATCCTGACGGAGAAGGTTATGAAGTGATTGCAGGACACAGACGAAAGGCAGATGCCGGCTGGGCTGGTCTTGCGGAGGTTCCGGCAGTTATAAGAGAATTGGATGATGATCAGGCGATAGTGGCGATGGTAGATTCTGTGCGCCCGTAAGGCGTTTGGGGTGGACACCCAAGCGACGTGGGTCATTATGATTTTGTTTTGAGAAAACAATAAGAAAAATTATCAAGTGTGAAGAACACAGTCTTATCGCCAACAACTAACCTTGAATGGAAACATAAAGGGGACAACAGCACGTTTGTAAAGGCACAAGTCAACAAAGCTTCCAAGTTGCGACTGAGTGTCGAGGTGAAAGGTACTATATGAGGATGAAAGCTAAACTGCTTGAAGGAAAGTCAGAGGCTAGAGCTAACCATCTCCGCACCGAAGGGAAGATGTTACGGTGATGTATTGGCAGATTAGTATTTTGCTGTCTGCAATCTGCGTGATAATCAATGCAAGCTAGCCATAGGTTCATTTGAGGATGCATCTGAAATCAAGGAAAAATTCAGAGTATTTCTCGAGGATACTCTGCATCTTGAGATGTCCGAAAAAAAGACCAAGATAACACATAGTCAAGATAAAGCAAGATTTCTTGGATATGATATCACCACCGCAAAGAACTCAGCGCTTATGCAATCATCAGGGCATACAGAAATGCCTATTCAGGCGGTTGGACAGGAACAACCTGTGCCTGACGATAAGGGTGCTTCTGGGAATATGGATTACACAGAGGAGGATGTGAAGAAGTATCAGATGGATCCTGATATCAATGAGTTGCTGGATTTCAGTTTTTGCGGGGAATGACAGCAGAAGGCTACAAAACATTTATAAATGGAAGTGTTATGGCATCATTTATGGAAGGAATTGTAGCCTCAATTTTAGAAGAAAAAAGTGGTGCCGGATACGGCACGAATTGTAGCCAATTAAATACAGTTATCAGCGTAATTGAAGCCATGTATCTTTGCGAAGGTATGTGGCTTTTTCCTTTTTGCGCTGAGGATAGATTTTTTAACCAGCCCTCGTGCATTTATGCGAGGGCTAAGCCTCGCAGAGCGAAATACACCCATCGCACAAAACTTCGTTTTGTACTCTGTGTATTTCGCCCTTGCAGGGGGCTATCACGCCGGATACGGCGGTGGGTTCGTAAACGGACACCTATATGTCCACTCACATTGGCATTAGAAGTGAAAGAAAGAGTTGCAGGAGCAGATTGCTGTATTGGATAGAAAAGCAGGGAGGATGAAATCAGAGCTTTCAAATGTGCTTCAGGATGCAGACTATGCAAATGCTTCGGAGTTTTATACCGAGCTATTCATGGTTCGTGAGGAGAGGCAAAGGTATGAAGAGGCTTGTAAGGAATGGCAGCAGAAGTGTGTTGAGGTGGAACTTGTAGCGGTGAAGGATAGTAAGTATTTTGGGGACGTAATTCCGATTAGCAGGAATAGAGGGCGATAAAGTAAGGCGATGCTATTAGTGAATCTGATAGCATCTGTGTAACTACATAGTGACAATTTTGCATCTTCGAAGTGGTAGTCTATGCAAAATATCATCGAATTGGATGAAAAAGGAGAGAATTACCGCATCCTTTGGGGTCTGGTAAACGGAGGCAGACCGACCAGTGAGCTGCCGAGTCACCTGATGAACCATGAAGTGAAAAAAGGCGTTACCAATGTTTATCATGCACATACCACGAATGTGATCGCACTGACATTTGTACTGCCGTTGGAGGATAAAGTATTTACTAGAGAACTCTGGGAGATGGCGACCGAGTGCCCGGTTGTATTTCCTTCCGGAATCGGTGTAGTAGGATGGATGGTGCCGGGCGGCCGTGAGATCGCAGTGGCGACAAGTGCCCTGATGAAAGAATATGATGTGGCAATCTGGGCGCATCACGGCATGTTCTGCTCAGGGGAAGACTTTGATCTTACATTCGGATTAATGCACACCGTAGAGAAATCCGCGGAAATCCTTGTAAAGATGCTGTCCATGAGACCGGATAAAAGACAGACAATCTCACCTCAGAATTTCAGAGATTTGGCGAAAGATTTTAAAGTAACTTTACCGGAAAAGTTTCTATATGGCAAATAATGTACATATCACATATTTGGCGTATCAGAAGCATGAAGCATGTTTCGATATTCCATAGGCGTACATCCGTATTTCTTGCGGAACAGCTGAAAGAAAAAGCTGGTATTCTGATATCCGACGGCAAGGCTGATATCATTTGTGGAAAGTGCGGTGCTCCTTAACAATTTTGCCGCCTGAGAGAGCCGGTGTGTCTGGACCAGCTCTTTGTAAGTGGTTCCGGTATGCTGGCGTATGTAGGCAGAGAGATAGTTTGGGTGCATATTAAAAAACTCAGCTGTAGAAGAAAGGGTACAGTCCGCAAAGTTTGTTTCGATATATCGGAGTATGGTATAAATCTGATCCACAGAGGCGTGATCTAGAACCATACCGTGCTGGAACAGATTGATCATCTCGCAGGTAATCAGCGTAAAAAGACTGTCTAAAAAAGGTCCGGATGTTACGGACGGAGAATAAAATTCACAGAGAAACTGGTTGGCAAGATCTGCCAGCCGGTTTTGTTTTTGTTCCGGGGAAAAGACAATATACATGCTTTCCTGCATCGTGGTGTTCAGAGCCTCAATGAAAAAGTGTGTAAGGTAATTATCCTGAGACAGGCGTTCAAAAAAAGTACCGTTCAGATATTCGCGCGTCAGCAGAAAATTGATGATAATATCATTTTCTGAACATCTTTTGACAGAATGAGGTGCATTCTGGCTGATCAGAACCATCTGCCCGGCTTTTAGCCTGAATGTAGTCTTATTTATCGTCATTGTGCAGGAACCAGAATAAATATAACTCAACTCCAGCCACTCATGGATATGCAGAGGTACGTTTTCAAAACGATCCTGTTTTACAACAGCGAAGTTGTAATAACTCGGAAGCACTTTCTTTGAAAGAAATAAAGAACGCAGATCTTCAAGGTTCGTATCAAAACGGTAACAGGGTGTATCAAACTTACCTCTGGCAACAGGAAATTGTGAATAATCTTTCTTTACACCATTCAGACGCTGGGTTTCTTCGGTAGTGTGCTGCTTCAGAAATTGATTCAATGCAGATAATGTCATCATATATAATCTCTCCTTTTCGAGATATGAATGAACTGTGATTATAGTCATCAGCAGTTTATTTAACCTGTCTAAAATATACCATATTGGGGGCAAAGGTGTACAGAGTAATATCGGATATTTATTAAGTTTGGTCGGTAAATCACTTATGTTTCGTTGATGTAATTTTAGTCTGTATAAAGTAAGATGTCAGTAAGAAAAGGAGGCATAGGTTAGGATGAAGATATTTTTTGCAGTAGTGGTGATTGTTTTATTATTTGTAATCGGTGCGACATTATATGTCTATAAAAAAAGTGCCATGTTTTTGCCGGCACTTCTTGGCATCTGCGGATTTCCAAAAATAAAGGAAAGCAGCTATTACGATGAAAACGGACATTTCCGTCCGGGAACGGGGGAGGACAAAGTTGGATTTTTCATGCAGCATCCGGTATTCGGCGGTTTTAAACATATGTTTTTCAATGTGGAGGACAACGTGCTGAAAGCTATTGCGCCTGTAAAGTATAAGGATTTTTTAAAGGCGCCGGGCCGTGAGGAACAATTGGATGCAGCCTTGGAATCTTTCAATTATCTAACCGGACTTGTTGAGAAAGGTCAGGCAAGGCTGGTGTCGGATCTGTATCCTGCGGAAGCAGTGAAGGGTCATCCGTACAGGTCACATCTGACGGGAATGTTTTATCAGGGACAACAGGGAAAACCACTTGCCATTGTAGTTCCGGGAGGCGGATTTATCAGTAATGTAACTGATTGCGAGGGGTATCCTGTGGCGATGAAGCTGCATAAAATGGGATATTCTGTTTTCGTCGTAAGTTATCCGGTCGGCAGACAGCTGGGTGAGACAGAACAGGTAAAGCAGGGACAGGCTGCCGCGAGGGAACTGACACAAGTGATTCGATATCTGACGGAGCATCAAAAACAGTTTTCTGTAAACATGGATGATTATGCCATCTTTGGTTTTTCAGCAGGAGGACTTATGACCACGGCGTATTCATTTGCCAATTATGAGGACTGCTGCCACAAGAATCATCTGCCAAGACCGAAGGTGATCTTCCCTATGTATGGTCTGGACTGGAATATCAAAGCTTTGCAGGAGGACAAGGGACTGGCGGTATTTTCTATCGTAGGGCGGGATGATGAGTTCGGTTTTGCAAATGTGGAAGATAAACTGCCGGAATTAGAGAAGGTACTGGGCAAAGAAAATGTGTCGGTCAGAATCGTTGACGGACTGGGACATGGATTTGGAATAGGAAATGAAACAAAAGTGAAAAACTGGCTTCAGGAAGCAGTCATCTTCTGGGAAGCCCACAGATAGGAACAGATAAGAATTTATTTAAGGAGGATTTCATAATGAGCAGAAACCTGAAAGAATTGATCAGACAGATGACACTGGAGGAAAAAGCAGGACTATGTTCGGGAGCGGATTTCTGGAACACGATGGGAATCGAAAGGTTAGGGATTCCTTCCGTTATGATGACAGACGGCCCGCACGGCTTGCGCAAACAGGAAGGCGCGGCAGATCATCTCGGCCTGAATAAAAGTGTGAATGCAGTCTGCTTTCCGGCAGCCTGCGCCACGGCATCCAGCTTTGACGTGGAACTGATGGAATGTATGGGACAGATCCTTGGGGACGAGTGTCAGGCTGAGAACGTGGGCATGCTCCTCGGCCCTGCAGTTAATATCAAACGCAGTCCTCTCTGCGGAAGGAATTTTGAATATATGTCCGAAGATCCATATCTGACAGGAAAGATGGCGTCAGCATATATCCGGGGCGTACAGTCGAAAGGCATCGGAACCAGTATGAAACACTTCGCCGCGAATAATCAGGAAACAGACCGTATGCAGATATCGTCGGAAGTATCGGAACGGGCTTTCCGGGAAATTTATCTGCCGGCTTTTGAGGAGGCGGTGAAGAAAGCGCAGCCAAAGACTGTGATGTGCAGCTACAATAAGATCAACGGAGTATTTTCTTCAGAGAATAAGAAGCTTCTGACAGATATCCTGCGGGATGAGTGGGGATTTGAAGGATATGTGGTCAGTGACTGGGGAGCTGTAAATGACCGGGTGAAAGGACTGAAAGCCGGTCTTGACTTGGAGATGCCGGGATCAGGAGGATATAATACAAGAAAGATTATTCAGGCAGTGGAGAATGGAGAACTGGAGGAAGAAATTCTTGACAGAACGGTGGAACGCATACTGAAAGTAGTCTTCTCCTACACAGATAACAGGAAAGCGGAGACTGTATTTGACAGGGAAAAGGATCACAAAGCAGCGGCAGATATCGAAACAGAGTGCGCCGTACTTCTGGAAAACAGGGGAGTGCTGCCGCTGAAAAAAGAACAGAAAGTAGTCTATATCGGGGAATTTGCAAAGAAACCGCGATACCAGGGCGGGGGATCGAGTCACATCAATACGGACAGCGTAGTGTCGGCTCTGGAAACTGCGGTGAGAAAAGGCAGGGCAGTGGAGTACGTGAAAGGCTTCTCGTCAGAGCGTGACGAGATGACAGAAGAGGATCTGAAACAGGCGTGTGAAGCGGCAGCGGGCGCAGATGTAGTTGTAATCTTTGCCGGACTGCCGGACAGCTTTGAGTCGGAAGGATATGACAGAACATCCATGGAACTGCCAAAGTGTCAGAATCGCCTTATAGAGGCTGTGGCTGAGATACAGAAAAATGTGGTAGTGGTTCTTCATAACGGAAGTCCCGTAGAAACTCCATGGGCGGAGTCTGTAAATGCCATTCTGGAGATGTATCTGGGAGGAGAAGGCATTGGGGAGGCCAGCGACCGGCTGTTATTTGGGGAGGCAAATCCAGGAGGACGTCTGGCGGAGACGTTCCCATATCGTCTGGAAGACAACCCGAGTTACCTGAATTTCCCTGGAGACGGCAGGACTGTTCTCTATGGAGAAGATATCTTTGTCGGATACCGTTACTATGATGCGAAGAAAGTACCGGTGCGCTGGGCATTCGGCCATGGACTGTCATATACGGAATTCAGCTACAGCAATATGAAACTCTCTTCTGCGGAAATGAAAGATGGAGATATTCTGAAGGTGAGCATTGATGTGGAGAATACAGGGAAGAGGGCAGGAAGTGAAGTGGTTCAACTCTATGTCAGTGACAAGGACAGCACGGTGCCAAGAGCAGTGAAAGAACTAAAAGGGTTTGCGAAAGTATTTCTGAATCCGGGTGAGAAGAAGACGGTTACAATGGAACTTTGCGCGAGAGATTTTGCTTACTACGAGACAAAGATTCACGACTGGTACACTCCGTCAGGTACATATGAGATCCAGATCGGGCATGCCAGCGATGAGATCAGAGAGGCTGCAGAACTTACATTTACTACTGATGTGCTGCTGCCGTTCACTGTGGATATGACCACTACAATGGGGGAATTGATGAACCACCCGAAGACAGCAGGGAAAATGATGGAGTATCTTGAGGGGATATCACAGGGAGAAGAACCTAAGAAAGAAGATGGGGAGGTACAGCTTGTGACTCCGGAAATTATTGCGCAGATGCCGCTGAAATCATTTTTAAGCGTTATTCCGGGCGAAGCGATCGAGCAGATGATCGTGGAGTTAAATGCTCTGTGTCAGTAGTGGGAGGAACGGTTGGCTTATTATTGGATGAAAAAGTATCAGCATGAAAATGAGGAAGAATTATGGGCAAGATTTATGCGGCAAAAACAAATCATATCACAAACCCTTTAGGGTTTTATCTGAAACCGTTGGTATTTTCATGGAAAGTGAAAGGCGGCAGAGGACAGGAACAGAAACATGCAAGGATTGTGATCAGCAAGAACAAAACCTTTACAGATATCTGTCACGACACGGGGGAGGCAGAGCTGGACAGTCTCTCTGCAAGAGTGGAATTTGAACCGCAGCCGTATACAAGATATTACTGGAAAGTTATTGTGACAACAGATGCAGAGGAAGTGATCGAATCAGACACGCAGTTCTTTGAGACCGCCAAAATGGATGAACCGTGGACGGGCAGGTGGATTACCTGTGACAGCAGTCAGGAACGGCATCCGATTTTCTCAAAGAGGATTCGTCCGGCAAAAGAAGTGAAAAGCGCAAGACTGTACATTTGCGGCCTGGGATTGTATGAGGCATATTTTCTTGGGGAAAATAAAGAAAATCCTAAGAAAATCGGTGAAGAGTATCTGACTCCGTACTGCAATAATTATGACCGGTGGATCCAGTATCAGACGTATGACATCACAGAACAGGCAGAACGAGGAGGTGTGCTGTCTGTTCTTCTCGGAAACGGTTGGTATAAAGGCAGGTTCGGTTTCAATGATCCGGAGCGGGAAGCATATTACGGTGACGAGTGGAAGCTGATTGCGGAGATTCACATAGAGTACAAAGACGGAACGAAAGATGTGATCAGTTCTGATGAAACCTGGTCAGTTACAAGAAGCAATTTGTGGTTTTCCAATATCTATGACGGTGAGAGAAGAGATGATACGCTGCCGCCGGTAGAGGAGTCTCCTGCGCGGATCGCAAAGGTTCCGAAAGGCCGGCTTATGGAACGGTTATCTCTTCCAGTTAAGGTACAGGAGGAGATGAAGCCGGCAGAGCTGATCCATACTCCTGCCGGAGAAGAGGTATTTGATCTGGGGCAGGAGATCACGGGGATCTTCCGGCTGCGGGTGCATGAGCCGGCGGGGACAACTATCAGGATTCAGACGGGCGAGGTGCTTCAGGACGGATGTTTCTACAACGAGAATTTAAGAACTGCACTTTCGGAGTACATTTATGTTTCTGATGGTACAGAAAAGGTGATTACGCCTCATTTTACATACTATGGTTATCGATATGTGAAAGTGACCGGGGTTAGGGACCTTTCGTGTGAGGATTTTACGGCGCTTGTTCTTTACAGTGATTATGAGAGCATCGGGGCAATCGAGACAGGGAATGATCTTGTGAACAAATTAATCTCCAATATCGAATGGGGAATGAAAGGGAACTTTCTGGATGTGCCTACAGACTGTCCCCAAAGAGATGAGAGGATGGGCTGGACAGGAGATACACAGGTATTTTCCGCGACTGCAAGCTATCTGGCTGATACCTATGCGTTTTACCGAAAATATTTATACGACCTGTATCAGGAACAGCTTCTGGCGGGCGGAATGGTTCCGGAGATTGTCCCCACATTCGGACCGACAAAATGTTCCTGCGCATGGGGAGACGCCGCATGTATCATCCCCTGGAACGTATATTTGTTCAGCGGGGACAAAACAATACTCGAAAACCAAATTGAGAGCATGAAAGCGTGGGTCGATTATATCCGGAGAATTGATGGAGACCATCATGGATGGAGACAGGTTTTCCATTATGGTGACTGGCTTGCTCTTGACCGTACAGGTGCCGCTGCGAACAGCGTGTATGGAGCGACTGATGAAGCATACATTGCAGACATCTACTACGCGGCAAGTGCACAGATTGTTGCAAAAGCAGCAGAGGTGCTTGGACTGGAAGAAACGAGACAGGAGTATCAGAAAATCGCAGACCGTCAGTGGCAGGTCGTGAAAGAAGAATATTTTACTGCTACAGGCAGATGTGCGGTGAAGACGCAGACAGGGCTTATTCTTGCACTGAAATATCATCTGTCTGAAAATGAAGAACTGACAAAGCAGATGCTGCAAAAGCTTCTCAGGGATAATAAAAATAAATTAAATACCGGGTTTGTAGGAACCCCGCTTCTGTGCAATGTCCTGACTGATCATGGAATGACAGACGCGGCATACCGGCTGCTTCTGAATAAGGAATACCCGGGCTGGCTCCATGAAGTGAAGCTGGGAGCAACAACGGTGTGGGAGCGTTGGAATTCACTGGATGAGAGCGGACATGTCTCCAGCACGGGGATGAACAGTCTAAATCATTATTCTTACGGCGCTGTATTGGAGTGGATCTTCCGTCATGCGGCCGGGATTGATGTGACGGAACAGAACCCGGGAGGCAGGGTGATGCGGATCAGCCCGAAAGTGAATAATGGACTGAAATATGTAAAAGCTGTTTATGATTCGGCAAGCGGATGCTATCAGTGCGGCTGGGAGATATCAGAGGATAATAAAATCACGGTCACTGTTACGGTTCCGTTCGGCGGAAGTGCAGAAGTGGTTCTTCCATATGCGTCGGAATCTGTATATGAAGATAAAGAAAATCCATTATTTGAAGAGGTGGAAAATGGAATCTGCCGTGTGAGAGCCGGAGAATATGAAGTCGCTTATGAGGCGTCACAGCCTTTAAAGAAGAAATACAGCATAGACTCGACAATGGAAGAACTGCTGAACCATCCGGATATCCGCGCGTTTCTTTCTCAAATGATGGAAGTGGATATGATCCCCGATATTGCATATGGGCTTTCGCTTAGAGATGTCGCGAAAACATTCGCAGGAGAGATAAAAAAAGATGAGGCGCAGATGCTGGATGCGGCACTGGCAAAATTCTAATCAGGAGGGTTGCTATGGAGCTTATAAGGCTTAAAGTAAACAGTCAATATAGACCATGCGTGGACGAAGCACCTTATTTTTCATGGGTAATCACTAGTGATGAAAAGAATGTGATGCAGACATCCTATCATATCACAGTGAAAAATATGGACGAAGTAATGTGGGATTCTGGAATGGTAGAAAGTGATAAAAGTATTTTTGTGGAGTACTCCGGGAAACCATTACAAAGTCTCAGTGACTACAACTGGACAGTGGAAGTGACAGTTAATAACGGAGAAAAGGCGGCGGCATCCTCATCCTTTGAGACAGGATTTATGAAGAAAGAATGGACGGCCGAGTGGGTGAAATCTCCGTTTCCTATGAAAAAGGTAAAACCCGGAACCGGCGGGCAGAACCCGGCAGAATATTTTCGCAAAGAATTTGATGCACGAGACGGCATAAAACGAGCGCGCGTTTATGCCACCTGTCACGGAGCATATCAGCTCAGCATGAACGGAATGCGTCCGGATGACAGAGAGTTTGCGCCGGAATTTACCGTCTATTCTAAATATCTGTGCTACCAGACTTATGATGTGACCCCGTTTTTGAGAGAGGGAGGAAATGTCATAGGAATGCTGGTGGGGGACGGCTGGTATGACAGCGCGAACTTTAAACCGAGAAGCAGGAAGTTTAAAGCCGAACATTCTGTGTTATTTCAGATAAAGATTGATTATGAAGACGGAACGAGTGAAATGGTGCTGTCAGATGATACGGTGAAAGTTTCAGAAAGTCCGATTCGTTCATCAGATCTGTTTGCAGGTGAACTCTATGACGCACGGATGGAACAGGAAAACTGGAACTGCTGCGGATTCGATGACAGCAGCTGGAAAACCGGTATTCCATGCGGAAAAATTTACGTGAACCTGGTGGCTCAGTACGGGGAACCGGTGCGCCCGGTAAAAGAAGTGCCGGCAGTAGGAATGACAGTTAGCCCGAAAGGCGAGACGATCATTGACTTTGGACAGAACTTGGCAGGTGTTCTGCGGGTAAAAAGCAAACTGCCGGCCGGAACAAAAATGGTATTAGATCATTTTGAAACTCTTGATCAATATGGAAACTATTTCAACAATATTTTCATGTCAGAGAAAACAGGGCACAAGCAAAGTGATATTTATATCTCAAACGGGAAATTCACAGAATACATACCGCATTTTACATATCATGGATTCCGCTATGTGAGAGTGACATGCGATCAGCCGGTGAGCCCGGAGGATTTCACAGCGATTGTCCTGTCTTCTGACAATGAGGATCTGGGAACATTTGAGACGTCCAACGAAGATATAAACCGGCTTTACGAAAATACAAGATGGTCTCAGCGGTCGAATCTGTTTTCAATCCCCACGGACTGCCCGCAGAGAGAAAAAGGCGGATGGACCGGAGATATCCAGATTTATGCAAGAACAGCCATGCTCAACGAAAATGTAACCCCATTTCTGACAAGATGGCTGCGTAATATGACCTTCAGTCAGCAGAAAAATGGGGCAATCCCCAATGTGATCCCCCTTACCGGAATCTATGAATTACTGGAGAAACTGAATCGGATCGTATACCGCAATTTTGAACCGGTGGGAGAAGCAGGATGGGGAGATGCCGCCTGTATCGTACCGTGGAGCATGTATCAGCTTACAGGAAATATCAGGATACTGAGAGAGCAGTATGACACAATGAAAAAGTGGTGCGACTATATCATCAACACTGCAAAGAAGCGTAGAGGCAAGATGAAACATCCAAAAGAAATTGACCAGTATCTGTGGAATACAGGACATCAGTACGGGGAGTGGCTCATACCGAGCCAGACAGTAGACGGAGCAGACCAAAGCGCTGCAAAACTTATCAATACTTCTACATACTGCGCGCCAATTTTTGGATGGAATTCCTGCCGGATCATGGCAGATACGGCAGCACTCCTCGGGCATACATCAGACGAATTATACTATGATGACATTGCGTCCAGAATGAAATCTGCCATTCAAAAAGGACTGATCGATGATGATGGGAAGATGCCTCTTGATTTTATGGGCAGTTATGTGCTGGCAATCGCATTTGATCTTGCTCCTGAAAGGAAGAAAAAAAGTATCGCCGGACATTTGATCCGCAAGATAGAAGAAAACGGGGATTGTCTGGATACAGGGTTCCTGACGACGCCGTATCTGCTGGATGCGCTCTGTAAGATCGGCAGGATGGACAAGGCATATAAAATCCTGCTCCAGACAAAGTGCCCGTCATGGCTTTATGAGGTGAAGCAGGGAGCGACAACAATCTGGGAAAATTACATTTCTTACAAGGAGGACGGGTCTCCGGTTATGACAAGCCTGAACCACTATGCCTTTGGATGCGTGGACGACTGGATGTTCCGGAAGATAAGCGGCATTGATATGGCTGCTCCCGGATTTAAGGAGATTGTAATCGCACCGGAGCCGGACAATGCGTTTACCAGTGTAAAACGTACTTATATAAGTGAGTACGGGGAAATCGCAGTCAGGTGGAGTATGGACGAAGGGAAATTTAAGCTGAAAGTAAAAATCCCCTGCAACACGACTGCCGTTGTAAAGATGCCGGATGGCAGATTATACAAGGTAGGAAGCGGAATGTATCAGTTTGAATAAAGAATCAAAGAAAACAAAATGACAGTATTTGCGAGAACTGACCGGTAAATACAGACGGTTAGTTCTCTTAATATGAAAGTTGAAAATAATAAGGAGTTAGGGATTATGAAAAAGAAAATATTGAAGATTATCTTAAGTATCGTTTTAATTCTGATTCTGGCTGTGGGAATCGGCCTGACATATTTAGTAGGAGCAGCAGGCGGTGGAGGACCGTTTGATTTTGTCTGGAAGAACAAACTGAAAAAAATGCCGGGAAACGCAGAAAAATACAGTCTGGAAAATATAGAACCGTTAGAAAACAGCCCTCTTGAAGGGAAGCGTATCTGCTACCTTGGATCATCTGTAACCTTAGGTCTGTACTCAATGGATGTTTCTTTCGCAGATTATATCTCTTACAGAAATGGCTGTGAGTATGTAAAAGAAGCTGTAAGCGGTACTACTTTAGTGGATAACGGAAAGACGTCTTATATCCAAAGGATGAAAAATAATATCGGTACAGATGAGAAATTCGATGCATTTGTCTGTCAGCTTTCCACGAATGACGCGTCGAAGGAAATGCCGATGGGAGAAATCAGCAGTTCAGAAAATCTGGAGGATTTTGATACACAGACGATAACAGGAGCAATGGAATATATCATTGTATATGCAAAGCAGACATGGAATTGTCCCGTGATCTTTTATACCGGAACAAAATATGACAGTAAACAGTATCAGCAGATGGTAGATGTATTGTTTGAGCTTCAGGATAAATATGGAATAGGCGTGATCGACCTTTGGAATGACGAGGAGATGAATGACGTTTCTGAAAAAGAATATGAAGTTTATATGGCAGATCCGGTTCATCCGACGCAGGCAGGATATCTGGAATGGTGGACGCCTAAGATGGAAGAATACTTATATCAGTTTTTAGAAAGATGATTATTATATTAAGTTTCGTCGGTAAACTGCTTATATATCGTTGGTGATTTGCCCTTTGGAATTATTTATAATTGAATCAAACAATGAAAGGACGGATAACGAAATGGAAAATTCAGTTACAAAAAGAGAAAAAATCAGTTATGGTTTGTATTTTATGGGACAGAATGTATTCTATGGACTGGTAGGATATATGACTACATATTTTACAGATATCGGCATAACGGCAGCATTGGTTGCGATCGTGGCGCTTATCACGAAAGTGTGGGATGCCATCAACGATCCGATCTTCGGTATGATCATGGATAAGGTGAATTTTAAGAAAGGGAAATTCCTGCCGTGGCTTCGAATATCTGTCATAGCGATTCCGGTGGCAACTATTCTTCTTTTTATAATACCTACCGGGATTTCCATGACGGCTAAAATCATATGGGCAACACTTGCTTATATGTTATGGGATACAGCCTATACCCTTTGCGATGTACCGATTTTTGGTATTGTTACCACGATGACAATAGACCAGAAGGAACGTGTTTCACTAAACAGCATAGGAAGATTGTTTGCTATTTTTGCAGGTATTGTTACAGGAATTGCCCTGCCGTTGGTACGGCAGCGGTTAGGCGGCTGGTCAACAACAGTAATTGTGTTATCTCTTTTGTCATGTGTTATGATGATTCCGATTTGTCTGTTCGCAAGGGAGAGAGTAATTGAAAAAGAAAGAGTCCAGAATGACGGGGCAGAAGAAAGTTATACATTGCGAGATATGGTAGAATGTCTGCGGAAGAACAAATATTTATTGCTTTTCTTTGCGGCTCCGCTCATCAGCAGCCTGCTTAATGTTGGTGCAAATTGGGGCTTATACGTTGCCCGGTACTGCCTTGGCGGTGAAGAAGCTGCCTCATATGTTTCGATGGCGGTAATTATTCCGACCTTAATCGGTGCGGTTATGGCAGTAGAATTATGCAAAAAATATGATAAATTTAAAGTCTTCTATATTTCATATATTTTCGCGTTACTTCTGGGAATTGTAAGATTCATAGCCGGGTATGAGAATATGATGGTGTATGTGATTTTAAATGCCTTAGGAGGAATTCCGCTGGGAATAGCAGTTATACTGCAGTATCAGTTTACGCCGGACTGCTACGAGTATGGACAGTACAAGACAGGATTAAAAATGCGTGGTGTAACGTTTGCGGCGCAGACATTTTTTACAAAATTAAGTGGAGCGATCGCAACAGCAGTCAGTGTGTTTGCGTTAACTATAATCGGCTTCCGAGAGGGAGAAGGCGTTGTTCAGGCGGCAGGATTTGCCGATAAATTATGGACATTCAGCTGTCTTGGCAGCATTATCGGGGGTATTTGCACTCTGCTTATACTTCGTCTTTACAAGCTTAATGACCATGATGTCCAGCTGATGGCAAAATGCAATAATGGTGAGATCAGCCGTGAAGAAGCAGAGGCACAGATGATCAATCAGTATTAAGAAAAGAAAGGAGGACTTTTGCGATGGACAGAATAAAGGAACTGATTTCAAAAATGACGCTGGAAGAGAAGGCAAGTCTCTGCTCGGGCGCTGATAACTGGCATACGAAAGAAATCAAACGACTGAACATTCCGTCAGTTATGATGGTGGACGGCCCTCACGGACTGAGAAAGCAGGAAGGGGAAACGGATCATCTGGGATTGAATGAAAGTGTGAAGGCCGTTTGTTTCCCGGCAGCCTGTGCAACAGCCTCCAGCTTTGATGTTGACCTGATGGAACGGATGGGAGAGACGCTGGGAGCGGAGTGTCAGGCCGAGAATGTAAGCATACTGCTTGGCCCGGCGGTGAATATTAAAAGGAGCCCGTTATGTGGGCGGAACTTTGAGTATCTGTCGGAGGATCCATATCTGGCAGGTAGGATGGCATCGGCATATATCCGCGGAGTACAGAGTCAGGGCGTGGGGACAAGCATTAAGCACTTCGCACTGAATAACCAGGAAACACTCCGTATGACGATATCTTCCGAAGTGTCAGAACGTGCGCTCAGGGAAATCTACCTGCCTGCGTTTGAGGAAGCGGTGAAAGAATCAGCTCCAAGAACCGTCATGTGTAGCTACAACAAAATAAATGGAGAATATGCTTCGGAAAACAGATATCTTCTGACAGATATCCTGAGAAAAGAATGGGGATACAAAGGCTGCGTCGTCAGTGACTGGGGCGCTGTAAATAACCGTGTGAAAGGACTGCAGGCCGGACTGGATCTGGAGATGCCTTATTCCGGAGGATACAATGACAGACAGATTGTGAAAGCAGTACAGGAGGGAAGACTGGACGAAGCTGTGCTGGATGAAGCGGTGGAGCGGGTATTGAATGTTGTGTTTGCCGGTGAAGAGCAGCATCGTCCGGAAGATATATCTGATAAGGAAACAGATCATAAAAAAGCAGCTGATATTGAGACGGAATGTGCGGTCCTGCTGGAAAATAACGGTATACTTCCGCTGAATACAGACAGAAAGGTTGCCTATATAGGGGAATTTGCCGAAAAGCCGCGGTATCAGGGCGGCGGCTCCAGCCATATCAATCCGTTCAGGGTTGTTTCGGCATTGGATGCTGCCGGAGAAAAAGGGCGTAGCGTGACTTATGCAAAAGGATTTTCTAACGAAAATGACTCGATGACGGAACAAGAGCTGGAAAAAGCGCTTCGGACTGCTGCAGAAGCAGACGTCGCGGTAATCTTTGCCGGGCTGCCTGAGATATTTGAGTCGGAAGGGTATGACAGAACATCCATGAAGCTGCCAAAATGCCAGGACCGGCTGATCGAAGAAGTGTTGAAAGTACAGCCTAATGTTGTAGTGGTACTCCACAATGGAAGTCCGGTAGAACTGCCATGGGCAGACCGGGTAAGCGCGATCCTTGAAATGTATCTAGGAGGTCAGGGCGTTGGCGAAGCCTGCGACCGGCTGTTATTCGGGGAAGCAAATCCGTCCGGCAGGCTGGCAGAGACATTCCCGTACCGGCTGGAAGATAATCCGAGCTTCCTTCATTTTCCGGGAAATGGAAAGCGGGTGTTATATGGCGAGGATATCTTTGTCGGATACCGTTATTATGATACAAAGAAGGTTCCGGTGCGGTATGCATTCGGACATGGGCTGTCTTACACGGAATTTACTTATGGGGACCTGACTTTGTCATCGGCTCAAATGACGGATGAGGATATACTGACAGTCTCTCTCAAGGTGAAAAATTCAGGAAAGACAGAAGGAAAAGAAGTCGTACAGTTGTACGTGGCTGACCTGTGCGGCATATCGGAGAGACCGGTCAAGGAATTGAAAGGATTTGCCAAAGTTCATCTCCTGCCGGGAGAGGAGAAAACGGTGTCGATGGAAATTTCGGCGAGGAATCTATCCTATTATGAAGAACGTCTTGGGGACTGGTATGCGCCATCCGGAACATATCGGATCCTGATCGGCCATGCTTCTGATGACATCCGCTTACATGCTGATGTTGTGTTTGAAATAAAGAAAAAATTGCCCCTTCGCGTAGATTTCACAACAACGTTCGGAGAATTATTGGATCATACGAAAACCGCTCCCGTTATTACGGAACTGCTGGCGCCTTTGGCAGCAGCGGCCGCATCAGCAGAAGGGATGAGTGACGAATACAAGAAGCTGGGAGAGCAAGTTATCCGGGAAATGCCGCTGAAATCTCTGCTGGGGCAGATGCCGGGAGAGCAGGTGGAACAGCTGATCGGGCAGCTGAATTGTTTACTTGCACAATAGGATAATTGAGGATGAGGTAGCGGTAAATGGTATTCGTAATATGGCAGAAGAGATTGTGTTGAAAGAATTGATTTACAGGTAAACAAAGAGCTGAAATCTTAAGCTTGGTAGGTAAAATGATGAAATTCCGTAAATGATTTTATGAGGCAAATCCATTATACTCGAATTACAGTGTACACAATGAAAAAAGGAAGGAGCTTAGAAAACGGCAATATGAATCAGATTTACGCAGCAAAAACAAATCATATCACGAATCCGGTGGGATTTTTACTGAATCCGGTGGTTTTTTCGTGGAAGGTCAGAGAATGCAGGGGAAAGAACCAGAGATGTGCCAGAATCCTTGTGGCAAAGGATGAAACCTTCGCGGATGTTCTTTGGGACACCGGGGAGGCAAAGCTCGACAGTCTGGCTGTAAAAGCGGAGATGAATCTGGAGCCTTGTACCAGATATTACTGGAAGGTAATCGTTACTACGGACGCAGACGAAGTGCTGGAGTCCGACGTACAGTTCTTTGAGACGGCAAAGAGGGACGAGCCGTGGGTGGGAAAATGGATTACCTGCGACAGCAGGATGGAACGCCATCCCATTTTCTCAAAGCGAATCATTCCCCGTGGAAAGGTAAAAAAAGCCCGTCTCTATCTCTGCGGACTGGGGCTTTATGAGGCATATTTTACGGATGGAGAGAAAACCGAAACAGATATTTTAAAATCCGCGAAAATTGGGGAAGAATATCTGACCCCGTACTGCAATAACTACAATCAGTGGTTACAGTATCAGACGTATGATGTGACCGCGCAGATGCAGCGCGAAGGTGTGTTGTCCGTTCTTTTGGGGAATGGGTGGTACAAAGGGAGGTTCGGGCTCAATCAGACAGAACAGAAAGGATTTTACGGCGACGAGTGGAAACTGCTGGTAGAGGTGCATCTGGAATATGAGGATGGCACACAAGAGATAATCGGCACGGATGACACATGGGAAGTGACAAGGAGCAATCTGTTTTTTTCCAATATATATGACGGGGAGAAACGGGATGATACCTTGGAACCTGTCGAACCTGTCAGCGCGCAGCTTGCGGAGGCGCCGCAGGGGCGACTGACGGAGCGGCTGTCCCTTCCGGTGACTGTGCATGAACAGTTTACACCGAAGGAACTGATTCACACCCCGAAGGATGAATGGGTGTTTGACTTAGGGCAGGAGATTACCGGGATTTTCAAACTTCATGTCCATGAGCCGAAAGGAAAAGAAATCAGAATCCAGACAGGCGAAATCCTGCAGGACGGATGTTTTTATAACGAAAACTTAAGAACCGCTTTGTCGGAATATGTGTATATCTCTGACGGGGAAGAAAAAGACATTGTTCCGCATTTTACATTTTACGGATACCGGTATGTAAAAATCAGCGGGGTAACCAATGTCTCCTGTGAAGATTTTACGGGAATGGCACTCTACAGTGATTACGAAGGTACCGGTAGTATACAGACAGGAAATGAACTGGTAAATCAGTTGATTTCCAATGTGGAATGGGGCATGAAGGATAATTTCTTAGATGTGCCGACAGACTGTTCGCAGAGAGATGAGCGCATGGGATGGACAGGCGACACACAGGTGTTTTCGGGTACGGCATGTTATCTGGCGGATACCTATGCATTTTACAGAAAATATCTGTACGATTTGTATAAGGAACAGCTGATTGCCGGAGGGATGGTTCCGGAGGTGGTGCCGACCTTCGGTCCGTCGAAATGTTCCTGTGCATGGGGCGATGCGGCCTGTATCGTTCCGTGGAATGTCTATCTGTTCAGCGGGGATGCTGCCATATTGGAACAGCAGTTTGACAGTATGAAGGCTTGGGTGGACTATATCCGTAAGGTGGACGGAGAGCACCACGGATGGAGACATTCCTTCCATTACGGAGACTGGCTGGCGCTTGACCGGGTGGGAGCCGCGGCGGGAAATGTATACGGAGCGACCGATGAAGGCTATATTGCGGATATTTATTATGCGGCAAGCGCGGAGCTTACAGCGAAGGCAGCGGCGGTTCTCGGGCGAAAGGAAGAGGAAAAACAATATCGGGAAATCGCCGAAAAACAATGGCGTGTGGTAAAAGAAGAATATTTTACCCCGACCGGAAGATGCGCGGAAAAGACACAGACGGGTCTTCTGCTGGCTCTGAAATATCATTTGTCAGAGGACGAAGAGCTGACCAGAGAGATGTTAAAGAAACTTTTCCGCGAGAGCAGAAACAAATTGAATACCGGATTTGTGGGAACCTCTCTTTTGTGCAATGTGTTGACCGATAACGGAATGACGGATACCGCCTACCGCCTGCTTTTGAACGAGGAGTATCCGGGGTGGCTGCACGAAGTGAAACTGGGAGCCACCACAGTCTGGGAACGATGGAATTCACTGGATGAAGACGGTAAGATATCCAGTACCGGAATGAACAGTCTCAACCATTATTCTTACGGGGCGATTCTGGAATGGATGTTCCGCCATGTGGGAGGAATCCATCTTTTGGAAGAATCTCCGGGAGGAAGAAGGATTGCAATTTGTCCGAATGTCCATTATGATTTGAGAAGGGCAGAGGCAGTGTATGATTCGGCCGTCGGACAGTATGCATGCAGCTGGGAAATTATGGAGGATAACAGGATTAGAATCAAAATTACGATTCCGTTTGGCGGAGAAGGCGAGGTGCGATTGCCGCATGCTCCGGAGATTCTGTTTGAAGATAAGACAAATCCACTATTCGCAACAGTGGTGAACGGTATTTGTTATATCACTGCAGGAAACTATGAAGTCGTATATGAGGCAACTGAGAAGTTAAAGAAAATATACAGCGTGGAGTCAAAGCTGGAAGATTTGCTGAACCATCCGCAGATACGGGCATTTTTGTCGACGATGACCGAGGTGGATATGATACCGGATGCGGTCTATGGACTGTCGTTTCGACAGGTGGCGGAGATGTTTTCCGGACCGATGGATGAAGGGCAGACAGAGATGTTGAATACAGCATTATCACAATATTAACGAGGAGAGAACAAATGAGTGAGAAGAGTAAAAAACAAAAGGTTAGTATCGTGGAAAAAATGGGCTTATTTATGGTATGTGCGGGAAATATTCCACTGATGGGATTATTGTCAGGATTCTTTATGATTTACTATACGAATGTGGTTGGTCTGGAACCGGCAGCACTGGCGACCCTGTTTTTAATATCCAAGGTGGTGGATGGAATCAGCGACCCGATTATGGGATATTTTCTGGACAAATTTCCGGTAACAAAAATGGGAAAATTTCGCCCTATGATTATTCTGGGAACAATCATCTGTGTTATAAATTATATTTTACTGTGGTTTGGCGCAGTCTGGATTCCGGTCGGAAAATATGTGATTGTGTATGTGACGTATCTGCTGCTGGGCTGGACGTTTGATATTATGGATATCTCCAAGAACAGTTTGCTCCCGGTCATGAGCGCGGATGACAAGGAGAGAAACAGTTTGTCACTTTTCAACGCGTTGGGAACAATGATAGGTAGCGCGGTACTGGCTGTGGCAGCACCGATTCTTGTGGCGGAAGGAACGTTACAGAACTATTACGTGTTAATTTTCGGTTCCATGGCCATGGTGTTGGTTTTATCTATTGCAGGGGCTCTTTGTGTAAAGGAAAGAGTAGCTTTTGAAGGAAAAAAAGAAGAAAGTTATACATTCAGGGAATTGTTACAGTTTTTGCGGTATAAACCTGTCTGGGCACTGTTTTTAGTGGCACTGGTAGTCGGGGTGGGCAGTAATATAGCAGGAGGAGCCGGCGCTTATTTTTACACATATATATTGGGTGATATGACGCTTATGTCAGGGGTGTCACTTGTTTCAATGATAACTGCTCTGGTGGGAATTTTCCTTGGACCAATTCTGGCAAACCGGTTTGGAAAGAAACAGATTTTTGTAATGGCAATCGTCGTATCCATCCTGTTTTCCGCACTGCGTTTGATTGATGTGAGATCTATGCTTTTGATCTATATTAGTACAGTGGCAGGAGGTGTGGCAGGCGGATGTATAGCACCGCTGACAACCAGTATACAGGCAGATAATACTACTTACGTGCAGTATAAAACCGGAAAACGTGCAGAAGCGGCGATCGCATCGCTTACATCTTTTATTACAAAAGTGGCGCAGGGACTCGGAGGAGCGATTCCGGGGTATGTATTGGCAGCTACAGGTTTTGTTACCGGCTCGGTTGCCCAGCCGGAGAGTATCAATACAGGAATTATCCTCTGCGTACTGATACTTCCGACTATCCTGACTGCCGCAGGGGCGATTCTTTTTGGTACACAGTATACGTTGGATAAAAAAGCAGTAGAGGAAATGCACACGGCAATCGCAGCGCGCAGCAATAAGTAACATATTGAAGGAGAATGCGATGGAACTGTCAAGATTAAAAGTAAACAACCACAGCGACGGATAACACCGGTGATACCGCCACCGCCACATCCTCCTTTGAAACAGGTTTTATGAAAAGGGAGTGGAGTGCGCAGTGTTGTTTGAAACGAGAATTGAGTATGAAGACGGCACATTTGAGACAGTTCTCTCTGACGATAAGTTGAAAGTTGCCGATGGTACAGTATGGTGAACCTGTGCGGCCGGTGAAAGAAGTGGAGGCGGTCGGTATGGAGGTAAGCCCAAAGGGAGAGACCATTATCGATTTCGGTCAGAATCTGGCAGGTGTACTGCGGGTAAAGGTGGATTTGCCCGCAGGAACAAAGTTGATACTAGATCACTTTGAGACCAAGGATTCTCAGGGGAATTATTTTAATAATATAGCTGGTGCTGACATGACAGGTCATACACAGACGGATGTATATATATCTAACGGGAAACCCGCAGAGTACAGACCGCATTTTACATATCATGGTTTCCGCTATGTGAGAGTGATATGTGATGCTCCGGTAAAGCCGGAAGATTTTACGGCAGTGGCGCACGCAGGACAATTTTGGGCAAGAGATAAGGAGGAAAAGAACATATGAAAATTCTGGCAATGATAATGCTCGTGCTGCTCATTTTAGCAGTCGGCTTTGTGGGGTATGTTTATAAGAAAAATGCGATGTTTCTGCCGGCACTGTTTGGCATCGGCGGTTTTCCGAATATAAAAAAGAAAGATTATTATCAGGCAGACGGAACATTCCGGAAAGCGGAAAAAGATGATAAAATGGCATTTTTTATGCAGCATCCGGTGTTTGGCGGCTATAAGCATATGTTTTTTAATGTTGAGGATAACGTGTTAAAAGCGATTGCCCCGGCAAAATATGCAGATTTTCTAAAAGCGCAGGGCAGAAGTGATCAGATGGAAAATGCACTGGAGGCTTTTAATTACCTGACCCGGCTTGTGGAAAGTGGAGAGGCGCAGTTGATTTCCGATATTAACTCGAAAGAAATGATAGAACAGAATCCATATCAGTCTCATTTGACCGGAATGTTTTACAAAGGAAAGCAAGGAAAACCGTTGGCGGTGGTCGTTCCCGGAGGTGGATTTATCAGTAATGTGACGGACTGCGAGGGATATCCCGTGGCAATGAAATTACACAAGTTGGGGTACTCCGTATTGGTAATCAGTTACCCGATTGGCAAACAGCTGGGAGAAACGGAACATGAAAAACAGGGGCAGGCAGCGGTCAGGGAGCTGGTGCAGGTAATCCGTTATCTGAAGGAGCATGAGCAGGAACTGTCTGTGGATATGGATGACTATGCGATATTCGGTTTCTCGGCAGGCGGCATGATGACTACGGCATATTCCTTCGCAAATTACGAGGACTGCTGTCACAAAGTAAAACTGCCGAGACCGAAAGTGATTTTCCCGATGTATGGTCTGGACTGGAATGTGAAAGCGCTTGAGCAGGATAAGGGACTGGCGGTATTTTCCATCGCAGGGCGCGAGGATGAATACGGATTCGGAAATGTAGAGAAGAGACTTCCGCAATTGAAATCCGTGTTGGGTGAGGACAATGTGTCTGTACGGATTTACGATAATCTCGGACATGGATTTGGTATTGGTTCCAATACCATAGTACCTCATTGGTTTGAAGAGGCAGTGGAATTCTGGGAGGCACATCGGAAATAATTTTTTCAAGAACAGGAAGAGTGAATTTTGAGAGGTCAAGTGTTTTATAAAATTATAAAACATCTGACCTTTTTTAAAGATGTTGGGGTCAAAAGCCCCCAACTATGATGCCTACGGATTGTTCCGTGCTTTGCACTCCCACAATCCTCCCAATTATTCGCAGAGTAGTCTCGGAAACTCAATAAATAATTGATATAATTCAGAGAGTATTCCAGCAAATCAGTAATACAGTGGTTTGCGAGCGGAGGAGATGATGTTTAGAAGAGCTGCAGTAAAAAAAGACATGGTAAGCAGCCATCTTGAATGAGAGCTGAAACAAACGCTATTGGGGAAAGAGTCCGCTTATATGTTGGATAGTTATCCATGGCAGAATCAAGGCACATATTTGATATGTGCAGGTCGGGCATGTGTTTTTCAAATTCATGGAAAGCTACCAGAAAACTGACAGAATCATGTCTTTTGGCACTGGTAAACCGCAAAAGGAGTGGAATATCAACGTGTAGTGAATGGCGCACAATTCACGAGAAATGACAATAGTTTTTTGGAAATTTGCTGAAAAAATTTAAAATCCCTCTCTGAAAATGGGAGAAAACGAAAAAAGTAACAAGTACAAAAAGAGCGGAGATTCGGGTTTTATGGAGTTTCCGAGACCGTTCTGAAATAGATAAGGAGGAAAAAAACATGGGTAAGTACAAAGGGCTGTTCTGGCCGGCAATCTTAGGCGTCAAGCATATGCCGAAGGTAAAGGAATCGGAGTTTTACAATGTCGCGGGAGGGTTCCGCAGGGCTACGATCAATGACAAGATTGCGTTCTTCCTGCAGCATCCCGTATGGGAGGGCAGGCCGGAGCTTTTTATGAAGACCGGGTCGCCAAAGGAAATATATGCCATGTCAGGCATGAGCGTCCATGGTTTGTGCAATCTTATCGGGCAGCCCGCACAGGCGCAGAGCATCGTGGATGGTTTCAACTATGTCGTGGAGCAGAAAGGGCTGAAAAAGGTGCATTTCATCAGCGGGCTTTATGCGGAGGATGAGGTAAGGCGTGATCCCGACAAGGGAAAGGTACAGGGGATCCTGTTCCAGGGGGAGCCAGGGAAGCCCGTGGCTGTGCTGATTGCGGGCGGCGGGTTTGACGGCGTAGCCTCTTATTTGGAGAGCATCCCGGCAGCCATGGAGCTGCACAGGAGGGGATACAGTGCGTTTGTGCTGGTCTACCGTGTGAATGTGGAGCTGCATGAAACCGAACCGCAGGCCAAGGGCGGGGAGGCATCCAAGGATGTGCTGCCGGCGGTAAGGTATCTGATAGGGCATCAGGCAGAGTACGGCTATACGATGGACGGCTTTGGTATGTTCGGGTTCTCCGCTGGAGGCCTGATGACGACAGCCTACGCATTTTCTGATTATAAGGACTGCTGCCATAAACATAATCTGCCAAGGCCCGCCGCCATCTTCCCCATCTATGGCCTGCACTGGGAGCTTAAGGTTCACGAGGAGGACAAGGGGCTTGCTATATTTTCCAGGGTCGGGCGGGATGACCCTACCGGTTTTGCGGCCGTGGAGAAGATCATCCCGGACATCAGGAAAGCGCTGGGGCAGGAAAATGTCGATATCGTCATGTATGATAAGCTGGGTCATGGCTTTGGCCTGGGGATAGATACTGCGGCAGAGGGCTGGCTGCGGGATGCAGTCGCATTCTGGGAGGAGCATCGGAAATGTTGATTTGCTCTTCACGGATTTCAACTGTTGTTTGTGCCGCGGTGCGGCATGTCCGAAAGCGTGGGAGAACAGGAGAAATGACAGTATGGGACAGGTAAAAAACAATGATTCTTTTTTGGGCAAGGCTGAAAAATTAAAGCCTGTGCTGAAGCACAGGATGCTCCGGCCGGTGGGCGTTGTGTCCTTTGAGCGGAAAAAGGCGGACAGCGGGGCGGATTTCTGGAATACGGTGGGAATTGAGCGGTTGGGGATCCTCTCCGTTATGTTATCGGACGAGCCTCTCGCATATCGTGGGATTGTCATCCCACTTTTAGGCTCATATTGGGGCGGGTCCCAAGGCCTTTCATCCACTTATGAGCAAGCTCATGTGGATTTAGACCTTTTGACCTTGGCATCATGACATTACCTGATTTGGGGCTCCCTTTGCGCCATGCCTGCAGTCAGTCCGGAAAGAAAAAGTGGCAATGCCTGTTTCAGACTGTTTTCCACTGCATCTACAATCTGTTTCACAAAAAGTTCTTCCCGTTCTCTTGTTTCCAGATAAGGATCAGCCCGTGTGCGGTAGTAGCGGTCAAAATAATCTACCAGTGCAAGAGAGATTACCTGACTGTAAGATTTAAAATCCTGCCTGTCCATTGTCTGTAAATATTCCCAGGCTCTCCGCTGCTGTTCTTTGTCCAGATTAAAACGCAGGTTTGTGTTGCGGATATTGTTCTGCATGGTTTATCCCCTCCTTTTCAGGCTCATATAAGCAAGAGATTCGTAACCTTTAGCGGTGGCGCAGATGTCATCAATGATGGTGACTCGTGATTTGTCATACGTTCCGAAGTTACGGAACAGGCATCCACCGCCGCCAACCACATACAGGCGCATCAGGTCAGGATTGTATTCATATTTGCGGAGCGTGGAAAAAAGTTCTGCCACATACTGTCTGGCAATAGAACTGATACAATCCAGATATGGTGCTGAAATGTCAGCTGTTCCAAACCGCAGAATCTGTTCTACTGTGGATTCTTCAATTTTCACTCCGAATTTGTCCAGAACAGCGTTCTTTGCAGCAATCATGCATTGGTTTACACCAAGTTTTTCTGTCCAGCATCGGCTCTCCTGCGCTTTCTTATTGTTGATATACAGAATGTTCATGGTTCCGTTTCCGATATCTGCAAGGAGATTGGTTCCCTTGAAATCTCCAAGTTGGTTTACGATAGCCGGATACCCCTGTGGGTAAAGGCTGCATCCCACAAAGTGGAGATGATACTCTTTGCTGTTAAAAAGGTAACGGACTTCTGGATTCTGGAGCAGATAGGAACGAAAAGCTTCTCTTTGAGTTCAGATCCATGTCAGAGGGAGTCCGGCAGCCAGATGAACATCTGCTTCACGGATGGAAAAGACATTCAGTTCCCTTGCAATAGCCATTAGCGTCAGAAGATAATATTCTTCGTCCATAGCTTTATCCGGGATAAATTCTTTGTGTCCTTCGCCAATCCGGTAGTAAATGCCGTTATATTCCAGAATATTCCCGGTGAAGATTGGTTCGGTTTCATAGGCTTTGATGCCGGTTGGTGTGACGATGTTTGCTGTTTTCATATTGCCGTAGCCATGATCTACAGCAATGATTTTTGTGTTTCTGAGTTCTCGCATAAAAAATACCTCCGTTTTCGTATTGATTGATTCAGCAGGTCGTACCGGTGTGGTACTGCTCTGCTGTGAGATAAGCATACGAAGATCGGAGGAAAAAGGCATTGAGGGGAAATTGAGCAGGAATTGAGAAAAAAGATATATTGTGCTTACGTTCTTCATGTACTCTTGTTGTGATTTCATTGTTTTTTATCGTATAATATGGATACTGGAGGTGGTTTGGATGAAATACAAGATTTTAGTTGTCGATGATGATAAAGAATTGGTGAAAATGCTTTGTAGTTATTTTAATATGAAACAATATGAAACCATTACGGCTACAGATGGAATGGAAGCATTAAATAAAATAAAAATGAAACCGGATATTATTTTGTTGGATATCAATATGCCACGCATGGATGGGATTGAAGTATGTCGTCTGATACGCAGTAAAGTGTTATGTCCAATTTTATTTCTAACAGCAAGAGTTGACGAAGATGATAAAATTAATGGGTTGCTTTCAGGTGGGGATGATTATATTACGAAACCATTTAGTCTTCGGGAGTTGGAAGCGAGGATTGTTACAAACATAAAGAGAGAAGAAAGGCATCAACAAAAAACGGAATACCGTTTCATGGATGAAATGCTGATTGATTATTCTGAAAAAATAGTAGCTATAGCTGGACACAGGATGGAGTTCACAAAAATTGAATATCAGATTATTGAATTCTTATCCATGCATCCAGGGCAGGTGTTTGATAAAGAACGTATATATGCACAAGTCTGTGGATATGATGCGGAAGGGGACAGTAGAACGATAACGGAATTAGTACGGCGTATAAGGAAAAAAATAGCGGATTATTCAGAAAAAGAATACATAGAAACTGTATGGGGGATTGGATACCGATGGAAAAAATAAGAAACTTGTCACTGAAAAAAACAATTCTGCTTTATTTTGTGATCAGCTTAACGGCAGCATTTCTGTTATCTGGATTTACAGTTCATTTTGCAAGAAATATGCAGAATAAAATATGGGAAAAATATATTGATTATGCAGATTATACGGACGTGTTTCAGCAATATGGAAAGAAATACAAGATTGAGATATCAAGACCTAATCAATCACAGATGAATCGTTTGGACCATCATCTTTCGGAAATGTGTGACTTTATGGAAACATATTCGGTACTGATTTTTTCGATTGTTGGGAGTGTTGTTGCGGTATTCTTTTTTTATAAACTATAAATGAGCAAATCCAAAATATTGCACAAAAGAAAGACACCCTCTGT
>NZ_QUGU01000053.1:254-536 GCF_003479185.1 Blautia sp. AF17-9LB | reverse complement strand
GTTTTCAATATAGATTGTATATGCGGTTTTCAAGGTACATCTTGCTGACTGAAATGTTTCATCAGTCATTAGAACTTAAAAGATCTTTTTGATGCTTTCTGTGAAACACAATTCTTTTAAACTCTAATCACTGGTAAAACCAGCTCTCATCAGCACTTCCCTGCTGTTATGGGTTACTGCGCTTCTGTGGGCAGCTGTTTTATTTCATAGACATTTACCCTTGTCTTTTTATTAGGGAGCTGGCAGCCACCTGCTCTCCCACACCGTCTCCAGTGCAGTACC
>NZ_QUGU01000053.1:0-244 GCF_003479185.1 Blautia sp. AF17-9LB | reverse complement strand
GAAGCTGGCAGCCACCTGCTCTCCCACACCGTCTCCAGTGCAGTACCATCGGCCGCTTAGGTCTTAACCATCGTGTTCGGGATGGGAACGGGTGTGTCCCCTAAGCGCATCGCCACCAGCAGTAGTTATCCAGTTTTTGAAACTGTAAAGTCTGCGGCATCTTTCGTTTCTGTTTCTTATGTCTCTGTCTCTTCTGCCGTTCCTTAATAACTAAACAGTGAAACCCATTCTTTACTTGTTCTTC
>NZ_QUGU01000052.1:351-573 GCF_003479185.1 Blautia sp. AF17-9LB | reverse complement strand
TGTAACGGTCAGTGACCGGAGCCGTGAACAGGTACTTGCTTACATAGAAGGGCAGAAGGAAAAATCCCGTTAAAACCCGGAGGAAAAAGCGAATGAAAATCATATCCAGTTATGGTGTAGAATTACGAAAACAGAATATTCCAATCCGCCAGACACTGGAGATTTACCGTTCTGCTGTCCGCTATCTGGTCGAAGTGTATGAATCTGTATGGGAAGAACTGG
>NZ_QUGU01000052.1:0-300 GCF_003479185.1 Blautia sp. AF17-9LB | reverse complement strand
AGTAAGAAACGTTTCAATGCAGCGGAACATCTGGTGCATACAACGAAACGGAATCCGGCCCGGTTTGATTTTGATTTCTGCTTTCCCAAGATGCCATCCTATTTCAGACGGGCGGCAGTCCAGCATGCGCTTGGGAGTGTATCTTCTTATCGGACGCGTCTGGAACAGTGGAAAGCAGAGGGACAGAAAACGGGAAAGCCGTATCTGAAAAGTGAACAGTATGCCATGCCTGTTTTTTACCACGATATCATGTACCGTGAAAACACAGAAGAGAAAGATGCGGCCTTTTTAAAACTGTAC
>NZ_QUGU01000051.1:0-671 GCF_003479185.1 Blautia sp. AF17-9LB | reverse complement strand
AGTTAGCAACCACCAGTTCAACTGGTGGTTTATTATTAGCCCTCCAAAGGGCTATTGTTACTATTCGCCCCAAAGGGCGGTATCGCAAGCACTTTTGCTGGCCCGCTATAAAGCGGTACTACTCGAATCTTCTCGTCTCGATTCTTCTGCTTGCTCTTTTATATACTTTTGAACTGCTTCATCTGTTATATTGCCAATCGTTTCAACATAATATCCTCTAGCCCAAAACGCTTTATCCCATTTACTTTGCAACTCAGGATGCCTGTCATAAATCATTAATGTGCTTTTTCCTTTCAGATACCCCATAAAATCTGATACTCTGAGTTTTGGTGGAATTGCTACGCTTAAATGTACATGATCTATACATACCGCTCCTGCAATTATCTCTACATTTTTATACTGGCATAAAGTTGCTATTATCTCTCGGACATCTCTGCGTATTCTCCCATACAATACCTTCTTTCGGTATTTAGGAATAAACACAATGTGATACTGGCATTTCCAACGAGTATGTGATAAACTTTTATTGTCCATTTGGACCGCCTCCTTTGATTTTGAGTTTGGCTTGCGACACCATTCTCATTCTATCACAGGAGGCTTTATTTTGTTATCCTCACCACTTCCGACTACTCTATTCTCCCCAGCATAGCTGGGGGATTAGACTTTTCATT
>NZ_QUGU01000050.1:0-809 GCF_003479185.1 Blautia sp. AF17-9LB | reverse complement strand
GCCGCCGCCCGCCATCGAGCAGAGTTTTACACCTAATTGGGTATAAAACAGCTCATGGCGGGCGGCGGTGTCGTTCTGATCGGTCTTCAGCTTATCCCTCTGCTGTCCGGGCTGTTCAGCTAAATGTCACCCGTTGTCCCTTTTTCCAGAAAAGGAGCTGATATATGGACTTTATCATCGACGCAATCGTTGAATGGCTGAAAGGTCTGCTCGTCGATGGTATCATGGGGAATCTGGACGGCCTTTTCGATAACGTCAATCAGAGCGTTGGCGAGATCGCCACACAGGTAGGCACGACCCCGGCGGACTGGAACGCCGGGGTCTTTTCCATGATACGACAGATCTCCGAAACTGCCATTCTGCCAATCGCCGGGGTCATCCTCACTTTTGTTATGACCTATGAACTGATACAGATGCTCATAGAACGCAACAACCTCCATGAAGTTGACACATGGATGTTTTTTAAGTGGGTGTTCAAAACCTTTGTGGCTGTGATGATCCTGACGAATACCTTCAATATCGTGCTGGCGGTCTTTGATGTGAGCCAGCATGTGATCCAGCAGTCAGCGGGCATTATCCAGAACGGGACAGAGATCACGCCGGATGTGCTGGACAGTTTGCGGACAGAGCTTGAGGCGATGGAGTTAGGTCCTCTGTTCGGACTCTGGCTACAATCCTTCCTAATCCAGCTTACCATGATTGCCTTAAACATCGTGATCTTCGTCATCGTATATGGCCGTATGATTGAAATTTATTGCGCGTCCAGAAGCGCCGCTTTTCATCCGAAAGCGGTGCGCGGGCATTTTGGG